>SXUH01000035.1 GCA_005791855.1 Bdellovibrionales bacterium | reverse complement strand
GCGAGACCACGGCCCGCAACCACCACACCTACCGGTTCGCCAAGAAGGCCGAGTCCGAGGGCCTGGTGGTGATCGACGACTCCATGTCCATCCTCCGCTGCACCAACAAGATCTTCATGCACAACCTGCTCCACTCCAACCACATCAACACGCCGAAGACCCTGGTGATCAGCAAGGACAACCCGGACCAGCTCCGGGCGGCGGTGGCGGAGATCGGCCTACCGATGATCATCAAGATCCCGGACGGGTCCTTCTCCAAGGGGATCTACAAGGTGACCACGCTCGAGGACATGGTGAAGATCACCGACGACCTCTTCAAGAAGACCTCCCTCCTCCTCGCGCAGGAGTACTTCTACACGGACTTCGACTGGCGCGTCGGGGTCCTCAACGACCGGCCCATCTTCGCCTGCAAGTACTACATGACCAAGGGCCACTGGCAGATCTACAACCACGAGAAGAAGAGTAAGAACGGCGTGGTCTGCGGAGACGCCGAGACCTTCCCCATCTCCAAGGTCCCGAAGCACGTGTTGAACACCGCCGTGAAGCTCTCCCACCTCGTCGGCGACAGCCTCTACGGCGTGGACCTCAAGGAAAAAGACGGCAAGGCCTACGTCATCGAGATCAACGACAACCCGAACATCGACGCGGAGGTCGAGGACGCCATCGCCGGGATGGACCTCTACCACAACATCATCCACGAGTTCGTCCGCCGGATCGAGGAGAAGAAGTGACCTTCGGAGCGACGGTCCTCGACGTGCTGGTCTTCGGCGGAACCCACGGCAACGAGTGGACCGGGGTCTACGCGGTGGAGCGGTTCGCGGAGCAGCTCCGGAAGGAATTCCCGGAGCTCAGCTGCGAGTTCCACTTCTCGAACCCGGAGGCCTTCAAGCTCAACAAGCGCTTCAAGGACGAAGACCTCAACCGCGCCTTCCAGTTCCTCGCGGAAGAGAGGCCCCGCTCCTACGAGCACAACCGAGCGCGGGAGATCCGGACCCTCATCGGGCGCAGGCCCTGCTTTGTGATCGACCTGCACACCACCACGGCCAACATGGGGAACACGGTCATCCTCACCAACTACCATCCGCTGAACTTATGGGTCGCGGCTCAGCTGACTCAAAGACTCCCAAGCTGCCGTGTCATCGGCTCTCCCGACGATCAGAAAAAATACCTGGCTTCCCAGTCTGAATTTGGAATGATGATCGAAGTGGGCCCGGTGGCCAACGGCGTGGTGAACGGGAAGGCCCTCGAAGGGACCCTGGAGGTCCTGCGCGGGATCTTCGCCGCACTCTCAAATCAGGAGAAATTCTCTTCAGGGAGAATTACTCTTTTCGAAGAAACAAGCGATATTTACTACCCGAAAAATGATCAAGGTGAGCTGGATGGCTACATCCATCCGGAGTTCCAGAGCAAAGATTTCATCCCGGTGAATGGGAACTACACGCCGTTTAAGAAGTTCTCAGGAGAGGAAATTTCGCTCTCTACCACTGAAGAGCTGTATCCAATATTCATCAATGAAGCCGCCTACTATCCGCAGCAATTGGCCTTCAGCCTTTGCAGAAAAGTATCCAAAAATTTCTAGCCCTTTGCAGTGTAAGTTTTTTGACTGCATCAAACCTTTGAATTAAATGAGTCAAAAGTCTTGCGATGACAAAATTTGTTAGTTAAATTTATAGGCAATCTTATCAAGAATTAAGATCATCATTATGGATGATTCAAAAAGGAGAATTCTATGTCTAAGTATTTCGTTCTCGCTGCGGCCCTCATGGTTCTTTCAGTTGCTTGTAACAAGAAAGAAGAAGGTGCTTCAACTGAAACTTCCACAACAACTGTAGAGCAAACTGCTCCAGCTACTGAGCCAGCTCCTGAAGCTGCTCCAGCTGACGCTACCGGAACAACTAACACTGAAGCTGCTCCTGCTGAAGCCGCTCCAGCTGAAGCTGCTCCTGCTCAATAAGCAAATTTTGAGTCTCTAGCATTCAAATAAGAGGGCCCACCTGGTGGGCCCTTCTTATTTCTAACGGACCACCATGAAAATCCTCGAGCAGCTCCTGGGCGAAGATCCCCGCCGGAGCTTCCTAGAAAAGAACTTCACCAAGCTCCCCTTCTCAAGGCCCCACGGGGCCCAGTCCCTCACGCACCTTCTGAACTGGAAGGTGGTGGAAGACATCGTGAAGGAGAACAAGTCGGTCCTGCGGATCGTCCAGGACGGTAAGGTGATCAAGGACTACGTGGAGCTCACCTTCGACGAAGTGCGGGCGCACCACGGGCGGGGCCACACCATCCTCGTCCGCTTCGCCGAAGAGTCGTCCAAGGCCCTCCGGGCCCTCGCGACGGACTTCCAGAACTCCTTCCACACGAAGGTGGACATCCAGCTCTACTGCACCCCCGACAAGCACAACGCCTTCGGCTGGCACTACGACGTGGAAGAGGTCTTCATCATCCAGACCGTGGGAAGCAAGAGCTACACCATCAGACCCAACACCATCCACCCCAACCCACTGGTGAGCTCGATCCCGAAGGACCTCGGCTACGAGAAGGAAAAGACCCCGGTGGAGATCAAGGTCACCCTCGAGCCCGGGGACTGGCTCTACATCCCTTCCGGGTGGTGGCACGTCGCCCGAACCCAGACCGAATCCATGCACATTTCCATCGGCCTCATGCCGACCTCGGCGACGGACCTCGCGGCCTACCTCCCCCACTACCTCGCCCGCTTTCCTTTCTGGCGCACGCGCATGCCGATCCATCAGGAGTTCGCATCCGCGGAGGAAGAGGTCGACTTCTACCAGGACGCCGTCCGGAAGCTAGGCCAGGACCTCGGGAAGCACATCGCTTCCCGGGAGTTCATCGAGGCCTTCCTCCGCTGGAAGAAATCCGGGGCTAGTACAAGATAGTGGTGAAGAGCGAACTCGGCGGCATCGGGTAGTGGAACGCGGCCTTGATGATCTCCGGATGGGTCTGTTCGGTGATCCAGCCGTAGACGTCCAGCCCCAGTTTTCCGGAGAGGAACATGAGGCCCAGGCCCGCGGTCACCATGATCTTCCGCATGCGCACGGAGCTCGCGAGGAGCGGCTTCATCAGGGACGACGCCGAGGAGAGCGCGTAGAACCAGATCCCGGAGAAGCAGGCGGCCCCGAGGCCCAGGAGGATCCGGCTGTTCTGGTCCCCGTACTTCGTCGAGTAGCCGCCGATGAGGATGAAGGCGTCGAGGTAGGCGTGCGGGTTGAGGATGCTGAAGGTGACGGCGAGGAGGATGCTGCGCTTGAGGTTCTTCTGCTCCGTCAGGACGTCGGCGGCGCCCGGGCCCTCCGTCGGGAGGAAGACCTTGCTGAAGCCGTACTGGAAGAGGAAGGCCACGCCGATGATTCCGACGAGGATCTTGAGCTGCGGGAAGCTCGAGAAGAGAGTGGCGGCGCCGGCCACCCCGAGCATGATCATCAGGAAGTCGCAGAGGAAGCACACGAAGGACACCGTTAGATGGTACTGGCGCCGCATTCCGGATTCGAGCACGAAGATGTTCTGTGCTCCGAGGGCGAAGATGAGGCTCGCCTGCAGGAATAGGCCTTCAAGAAAAACGCTGTTCATGAAATCCTCCGGTGGTCCTTGGAATATAGAAGAGACCCAAGCGCCATGCCACCTTGTTTTCGTATGAAGAACTTGACATGGCGCACCCCGAGGACCTAAGATCTATCCATGCAAGAAAATCCAGTCGATTATAAAACTTCTAATTCTCTGGCCGCCATCTGGAGCATGATGCTCCCCGGACTCGGGCAGATGATGAAAGACCAAGTTATGCCCGGAATCTTTTGGGCGGCCTTGGTGGCCGGCGGGTACTACGCCTTCTTCTGGCCCGGTCTGGTCTTCCACGCCCTCTGCATCCTAGACGCCGCTTTCAGCAAGGGCCACGAATCCATGATGGATCTCACGTCCTGGCCCAAGCGAATCCTCTTCGTCGCCATGATCGCCGCTCTCGTGGGCTACATCTACTACCGGAACGTCTAGAGTTCCTTCTCGATCGCCGCCCGCAGGCCCTCGAGGTTCAGCTCTTCGAGCTTCTTCCCGTTGACGAAAAACGTCGGTGTCTGGCGAACGCCCAGCTCCTGGCCATCGGCGATCTCCTGCTCGATCATCTTCTCGATGGCGGGGTCCGTGAACTCCTTCCGCACCCGTTCGACGTCGATCCCTTCGTCCGGAAGGTAGCCCCAGATCCGTTCCGGGTTCGGGTCGTGGTGGCTTCCCCACTGCGGCTGGTAGTTGAAGAGCACGTCCAGCGCCTGCCAGTACTTGTCCTGGCGCCTCGCTCCCTCGAGGATCTTGATGGCGAACCGGGAGTTGCCGTGGAAGGGAGCGTAGCGGACGACGAGCCGGAGCTTCCCGTGGAACTCCTTCAGGAGACTCTTCACGTGCGGGTAGACGAGCCGGCAGCTCTCGCACTCGGGGTCCAGGAACTCCACCAGCGTGACCTTGGCGTTGGGTTCGCCGAGGACCGGGGAGTAGTCTCGCACCAGCGTGCTCCCGCTGGTGGTGAGGACGTCGCTCACGCGCGCGCTCTCGCTGGACTTGTACTGGCCCCGGCCAAGGAAGAAGCCGAGGACCAGGAGGACCGCGGCGGCGGAGACGATGAGGACTTTATTTTTCATGACGGTAACTCCTGTAGGCGAAGAGGTGGAGGACGAGGATCGAGCCGAAGGCGACGAGGGAGAGGAGTGGGATGGTGACGAACCCGAACCACTCGATGTGCACGCTGGTGCAGGACACTCCCTGGCTGCAGGGAGCGGCGCTCTGGGGCAGGATCTTGTAGTAGAGGAGGTTGTGGTAGGAGGCGACGCCGGCGCCGATGAGGGCGAGCGGGCTGGCGTACCGGAGGACCTTCCCGTCGAGGGGGAAGAGGCCCAGGAGCAGGATCACCACCAGCGGGTACATGCAGATCCGCTGGTACCAGCACAGCACGCAGGGAGGGTACTTCATCACCTCGCTGAAGAACAGGCTCCCCAGCGTAGCCACACTCGCCACGAACCAGCTTATGAAAATTAGATTCCAGCTTCTCTCCGTACCCATCTGAACCCTTTCTGTAGGCGTGTACAAAGTCTAGTCCATTTGTTAGTAAATGAAAGCAGGAGACTCACCATGAAAGCGATTTTATTCCTCGCGCTCGTTACATTTAGCAGCAAACGCGCTCTTGCCTGCTCCCAGCCGCAGAACAAGCTCTTCATCCAGGCATCGGAAATTTCTTACCTCACCAGGTCCATGGAGATCATCAAGACCCTGGACGACCTCGGTGCGAAGGACATCCAGACCGTGACCGCGAAGGGAACGGAGGTTCGGATCCAG
>SXUH01000295.1 GCA_005791855.1 Bdellovibrionales bacterium | reverse complement strand
TCCCTTGAGGTCCTTGAGGAAGCCGTCCTCGAAGGTGAACGGGTAGTCCCCTTCCTCTTTGATCCGCGCGAGCTTGAAGGAGACCACCATGGGAAAGGGCAGGAGAGTGTGGTCGACGTGGAAGAGGATCTTCTGGTTCCTCTCGTCGTAGGAGCTCTTCTTCACAAAGCTCATGTAGTCGGAGTAGTTCTCGTACAACGCGAGCTTCCGCATGGCGCGCTTGCAGTTGCGGGGATGAATACCCGCCACTTTTAGTTTCATTTGTTGCTGCTTCGGTCCGGGGGTGTCGACTGTTCCGTCGGAGATGACGTTCCCCTTCAGGACCTCTTCCATCTGCCCCTCTGAGAGAGTAAAAAACTTCTTCAACCCATCTGAAATCTGCGGCCTGAAGGCCGGGGGAAGGACCACCTTATTCTGAGCGATCGCCAAATTATTGACGAGGACACTCAGTAGAAAATAGAAAAATAGAAATCTCATCGGTTGACCTATTGTTCGGGATACCATTAATCTTATCCTATTGATTTTCCTGTAAGCAACATTTAAGGAGCATATAATGGCTTTGGAGGAAGTGAAGCGTAAAGGTTCCAAGGTTAAAGAAGCTTTGATCGAAAGTAAAGATCAGCGCTGGCATTGCCGGAACCGCGTGACACTGGTTTTCGGGAGTAACGACATCGAAGAGCTCGACACATACGTCTACACGCCAGAGTCCATAGAATTCAAAAAGGTTAATTTCCACCAGGCCAAGTCCAAGGCGATCGAAGAGATCCTGGATAACTGCATCGACGAATTTTACCGCGGGCACGTGACGGAGATCCACGTGAAGCTCTCCGAAGACAAGAAGGTCGTGACCGTGCAGGACAACGGGATCGGCTTCCCCCTGGCCAAGATCAAGGACGTCTACACCGAGTTCCGGACCGGCTCGAAGTTCAAGGACGAGGAGGTCGACGAGAAGGGCTACCTCTACCGGACCCTTGGACAGAATGGCCTCGGCGCCTCGGCCACCTGCCTCACCAGTGACTTCTTCAAGGTCACGGTCCGCCACTACAACACGAAGAAAGAGCAGACCTACGAGTTCCTCGACGGGGCCCTCCAGATCAAGAAGACCAAGGAGAAGCCCTTCAAGGGTCCCTCCGGCGTCACCATCGACGTGACCCTCGCCAAGGAAGTCTACAAGAACCCGGTCATCGACCCGGAGCTCCTCCGGAAGCGGATCATCGACCTGGCCTACAATAACCCGGGCCTCATCTTCTACTACAACTCCGAGAAGTACATGTACAAGAAGGGCCTCTTCGAGCTGGCCCAGCGGATCGACCCGACCACCGCCCAGAACTTCGGAGAGGAGGCCTACGAGTACGAAACCACCAACGTCAAGGGGGCGAAGGTCAAGGCGAAGTACGACCTCCACCTGTCCTTCTGCTTCGACAAGAAGTCCGACGACAAGGAGAAGATGATCTCCTTCGTGAACTCCACGCCGACCTACGACGGGGGCTTCCACCACGACCGGATCAAGCGCCTCTTCATCAACGCGGTCAAGGAGAAGCTCGAGCGCACGGCCAAGAAGGACAAGCTCACCCTGGTGGACAACGACGTCCTCGCCGGGTTCACCTTCATCATCGGCATCATCATGCCCAACCCGCGCTTCGAGTCCCAGACCAAGCGGAAGCTCGTCCGCGACACCCAGCTCGAGAAGGCCCTGGAGACCTTCATGGCCGACGGGATCGAGAAGTTCATGCGGAAGAACAAGGAACTCCTCGACCACATCCTCGAGCGCGCCCGGTCCCGGCAGCGGCTCATGGACCTCAAGGACGCCTCGAAGCTCGCGAAGAAGGGGAAGAAGCAGCGGGTGGAGAAGCTCCTCGACGCCAACGAGCGGAAGGACCGCTCGAAGTGCGCGCTCTTCATCTGCGAGGGCGACTCGGCCATCGGGGGCCTGCGGTCCGCGCGGGACAAGCTCTACCAGGGCGGGATCGCGCTCAAGGGCAAGCCCATGAACGTCTCCCAGGCCTCGATCAAGGAGGTCCTCGAGAACCAGGAGTTCGCGGACATCATGAGCTCCATCGGCCTGGCCATCGGGCAGAAGGCGGACCCGAAGGACCTGCGCTTCACCAAGATCGTCTTCCTCGCGGACTCCGACGTCGACGGGGGCCACATCAACACCCTCCTCACGAACTTCTTCTTCACCTTCTGGCCCGAGATGTTCGAGCTGGGGATGATCCAGATCGCCAAGGCCCCGCTCTTCGAGGTGACCACCGACAAGGGCACGGTCTACTGCGAATCCCAGGAGGAGCTCGAGCAGCTCAAGAACAAGAAGGACGTGAAGATCAAGGAGATCATGCGGAACAAGGGCCTCGGGGAGATGAGCCAGGAGGCGTTCAAGCACGTCCTCTCCCGGAAGGACTTCACGAAGATCTCGGTGAAGGACATGGGGGCCTCGAAGAACATGCTCGAGACCTGCTTCGGGAAGGAGTCGCAGCTCCGGAAGGACCTCCTCATCGACTCCGAGGAGATCGACGTGGACCTCACCAACGTGATCGCCGGTAACAAAAAGAAAAAAGCCGACTCGGCAAAACAAGCAAGGGCCTAACCACACATGAAAGACTCATCCACCGCCCTCCACTCCATGTCCGCGGTGCCCCTCGAGGCGCTGGTCAAGGACGAGTACCGGACCTACCAGATCTACACGCTCATGGACCGGGCGATCCCGTACCTGCAGGACGGCCTTAAGCCCTCCCAGCGGCGGATCCTCTTCACCCTCTGGAAGAACTCCAACAAGGGCCTCATCAAGGTGAGCTCCCTCACGGGCCTCGTCCTGACCCTCCACCCGCACGGGCCCGCCTCGGTGGAGCAGTCCATCGTGAACCTCGCCCAGGACTACACCTTCTCCAACAACTACCCGCTCATCGACAAGAAGGGGTACTTCGGCGAGCGGATGGAGACCCAGGCCGCGGCCGCGCGGTACATCGAGTGCAAGCTCGGCAAGGTCGCCGAGCTCCTCCTCTTCGACGACATGAACCAGGTCGAGATGGTCCCGAACTACGACGAGAAGGTCATGGAGCCCCTCGGGCTCCTGCCGAAGCTCCCGATCATGCTCCTCAACGGCGCCGAGGGGATCGGCACCGGGTTCTCCTCGGTGATCCCGAGCTTCAACCACGACGACATCATCAAGTCGATGATCTCCTTCGTCGAGACCGGGAAGATCAAGAAGATCAAGCCGTTCTTCCGCTACTACACCGACAGGGTCGAGACCGACGAGAAGGGCCGGATCCTCACGAAGATGAGCTTCAAGCAGGTCGGGGAGAAGATCTTCATCACGGAGGTCCCGAAGGGCTTCGACGCCCAGAAGATCTACCGGCACCTGAACAAGCACATGGACAGCGACTTCCTCAAGGACTACATCGACTCGTCCGTGGACAACGTCATCAACATCGAGCTCCTCTTCAAGCGCGGCCAGACGCCGACCCTCGAGGAGGTGGAGAAGACCATGGGCGTGACGTCGTCCATCGTCCCGAATTACACCCTCATCACCGAGAAGGGCGTGAAGGTCTTCCACACCGTGGAGGAGATCCTCGAGGTCTTCACTGTCCAGCGCGTGGCCGTGACCAAGCGGCGCTACGAGCTCCTCATCAAGGACTACGAAGACCGGCTCACGAAGAACAACGAGATCATCCGCTTCATCAAGGAGCGCCACTACGCCATCGCCGAGAAGAAGGCCAACCGGAAGGACTACATCGACTACCTCTCGAAGGAGAAGTTCGTCTACGCCGAGTACCTCGCGGACATGGCGATCTACCGGATGACCAAGGAAGAGGTGGAGAAGCGCCAGCTCCTCATCAAGGAGGAGACCGCGGCCCTGAACGACTTCCGGAAGATCCTGATGTCCCCGGAGCTCCTGAAGAAGACGCTCGTCG
>SXUH01000294.1 GCA_005791855.1 Bdellovibrionales bacterium | reverse complement strand
TCTTCGATCATGACGGCGCCACCGGGCTTCCCCGCTGGCCTCTCCGAGTACCCTCCGGCGAGGACGATCACGCACATCCTGGTGTAGACCTTGTGCTCCCCGCAGGCGATCCCGACCTTCCTGAAGGCGGGCTTGTAGACGCTGTACCGGTGGCCCCGGTTCTTCACGCCGTCGTCGACGATCAGGCCCAGGATGTGTCCCCGCGGATCCTGGGGAGTGTAGCTGATGTTCTCGCCGAACTCCTGGAGCCACCGGCCGTAGCGGTTGGCCCTCTGGTCCGGTGCGGTCCGGTCGCTCGAGTAGTGGCCCGTGAGCCCCTTGGGCCCCTGGTCGTTCACGTGGTCCCTCGCGGCCTGGGTGAGGCCCTTGGAGAGGGTGAGCTTGTGCCGGATCGGAACCTGCGCTTCGAGGAAGGTGAGCGTCTCTTCCCGCACGGCGAGGCCTTCGATGGTGGCGAGGTGGATCTTCCCTTCCTTGAACTCCTTGTCGTTCACGAAGGAATCCATGTGTTCCTTCAGGAAACCGATGTAGGCCTGGGGATTGGTCCGGGCCAGGTTGAGCTCGTCGAAGAGCTGCTGCTCGAAGCTCGAGAGCTGCGGTTCCTCACTCACGAGGGCTTCCGTGTCCCGGTACGGGATGAAGGCTTCGTCGCTCACCTTTTCGAAGACCGAAAAAGCTGGCCTGATGAGAGTTAACTGGATGAGGAAGGCGAGGCTAAGTGTGTTTTTCATACGGTCGGGCGATGCACGCTCCGTGCCTAAGTTCCGAGCGTGGTAACGAGACCTTAAATGGTGCGAAGTTCGAGATCCTAGGCAGCTGACCAAGGTTTTTACATCCCTAGTTCTTCCCGGAAAGCTTCTCCGATTTCAAGAGGGCCCGCTGCGATTCCCTCCCTCGTCCGAGCTCCGAGAGGACGACGGAGTAGTTATTCCAAACAGACGGATCCCGGGGGTGGAGCCGGGTAGCTTCCTTGAGGATCGCGGCCGCCGCCTCGAGCTTGTCCTGCTGGTAGTTGACGTTCCCGAGGCCCACGTGGGCGCCGAGGCTCTCGGGCCATTTCCGAAGGATCGCCCGGTAGCTCCGGGCCGCCGCGGTGAGGTACCTCTGCTGCTCCAGGTGGGCGCTGGCCTTGACGAGGTCGAGCTCCGTTGCGGTACTCGGGAGGTAACCTGGGTTCACCACGAGCAGACCCCAGTTCTTCGCGCGCGCCCAGGTCCTCTCGAAAGTAGAGAGGTCCATGGAGAGGGCGTCGGTCTCACCGGAGTGGAGGATGAGTTCCGACGCCTCGAGGTCGAAGCCGATGACCACGGCGTAGTGCCAGCGCGGGTACCAGGAAAGGCCCAGGTTCTGCAGCACCAGGACCGGGTTCCCGTCTTGGACCTCGCGGAGAAGCTCTGGCATCTTCGAAACCGGAAGGGCGAGCATCCCCTGCCGCCGGGCCCCGGAGGTCACGTCACTTTGGATGCTTCCCTTCTTCCCGGGAGTGTAGACCTGGGCCGTGAGCTCCTTCTGGTCCGGGGTCTTCCCGCGGTACCGGAGGAGCATCCCGAGGGCCGCGGGCCCGCACTGGTACTTTTCCTGCGGGATGAAGGGAACGTCTTCGATGAGAGCGGCGTCTCCGAGGGCATACTCCTTCTGGTAGTCAACCCTGGTAGCGCAGCTGCTACCGAGGAGGAGCAAGAGGAAGATCCGGAGGATCATCTGACCGGTCGGGTGAACGGGAAGACCTTGGTGAACCCGAGGATGTCGGTCACGAGGAGGACGATGAAGACCACGAAGGCAAGCCCCAGCACACTTCCGACGGCGTCGCCGCCGGCCGGAGCCTTGTCGATCTCTTGTGAGAGGTAGTGGATCTCCTTGGGAGAGAGGGCCGCCACCCGCTTCAGGGCTTCGTCCGGACTAACGCCCATCTTCAGCATCTCCTTCCGGATCGTCTCACTCTTAAGGAAAGCCTCGACCTTCCCTCTTTCCTGATCCCGAGTAAGACCTTCGGCGACGTCCAGAGTTGAGATCATCGCCGTCCGGGCGTAGCTGGAATTGACCGTCATCATCGACAGGATAAACGCTAGGAAGAGAGAGACCGTTCGCATCAGAAACCTCCGTGGTAGTACGCACCTAGTATGGTAAGCAACGCAGACGGGAAAGTAATTGCGCACCCGGAGTGGAAAGATCGAAGTTTCCTGCTAAGCTCATCTCTGGCGTGGAACACATTCACCTCCCCCATAAATACGACAAGATTAGTCTCTCAATCATCCTCCTCTCGGTGCTCGTCTTCACCCTCGAGACCGTCCCGGAGCTCCGGCACTACCACGGCCTCTTCAAGACCCTCGAGGTCGTCTTCGTGGCGATCTTCACCGCCGAGTACCTCTTCCGGGTCTGGCGCACGCCGCGGAGGAAGGACTTCATCTTCTCCTTCTACGGCCTGGTCGACCTCCTCTCCATCATCCCCTTCTACTTCTCCCTCGGGTTCGCGGACCTTCGCTGGGTGCGGATCCTTCGGGTGATCCGGGTCTTCCGGATCTTCAAGCTAGGCCGCTACGTCACCGCCATCGACCGACTGATCCTGGCCGTGCAGCAGGTGAAGGCGGAGCTCCTGGTCTTCAGCCTCATGTCCTTCGTGCTCATGTACCTCTCGGCGGTGGGGATCTACTTCTTCGAACGGGAGGCCCAGCCGGAGCACTTCAAGTCCATCGTCCACGCGCTGTGGTTCGCGGCGGTGACCCTGACCACGGTGGGGTACGGGGACGTCTTCCCGATCACCACCGGCGGGAGGTTCTTCACGGAGTTGATCCTGATGCTTGGCCTCGGGCTGATCTCCGTTCCTTCAGGGCTCCTCGCGTCTTCCTTCACGAAAGTGTTCCGGAGGGAGAAGAGAGATGGGCGGAGGAGGAGAGCTAGGTCCGGAGGTACCGGAAGGCGCACCCGAAGAGCCGCGCCTGCTCTTCATCGGTCCACCGGTCTCCCAGGTGGAGGTGGGTCCGCGGCTCGATCCGGTACGTCTCGGCGAGGAGGCCCGAGATCTTCTCATGCGGCTTGAGCTGCCCGGTCTCCACGAGGCAATTGATCCCCGGCCCCTTCTGCCCCAGTCCGAGTGCCGCGAGCTTCGCGCGGGCCCCGTGGTCGGAGAGGAAGAAGACCTCGATCTTCCGGTCGACCAGGGAGTCGATGAAGACTCTGATCTCTCCGGGGACGAGCTCCGGGTCCAGGAGACTCACCAAGAAATTTTCGAAGAAGTCGATGTCCGCTTCCGTCACCGGAACCTTCGCGTCTCCCTTCCTCCGACCTTCCCAGGTCCGCTTGATGAGGTAGAATCTCCTGGCGTCGCCGAAGCTTCTGACGAGCTTCCACCACCACCGCCGCTGGACGCGGACGATCGGGTAGACCGTCCCGTCGATGTCGAAGGAGACGCTCCTCACCTCATTACTTCTGATGAAATCTTCGATGGCCTTAAGCTTTTGAGATAATCTTGTCATACAAGGGTAGTATTTTAAACTGCGACTCCCATTGTCCTCCCTTTCCCATGAGAACCGCAAGCTTTTCCGATGAAGAAATGGCCGTGGTAAGGGGAAGCAGCCGGCCGGAGTCGACCTTCGACTTGTACTCGGCGTTGATTTCCCCGAGCAGCCGATCGGCTTGCGCCGTGAACTCCTCAAGGCCCGCCTCCGGGGATCTCCCGATGAGGGCGAGCTCGTAACCGAAGGCCCCCTGAAGGGAGTACGGATAGAGGGAGAAAAACGTCTCCCGGAGCTCGGGGAACCGCTCCTTAAGTCCGGTGATCAAGAGGAGGATCTGTTCCTCGGTGAGCTTCTCTCCCGTGAGGGACGAGTTGATGCCCCGGCGCTTGACGAACGCGAGGTCCGGGAGCCCGTCCACCACTTCCTTCACGAGGAAGATGTCCTGGGTGTCGTAGCGAGTCAGCCCCCAGCGGTCACTGACCACGAGCCCGTAGTGCTTCCCCGGGAGAAGGTCCTGCGGGAGGTGGAGGGTCTGGTCTTCGAGGTCGAGGAATTCGTAGTACACTCCGGGGGCCGACGGAAGGAAGTGCAGTCGGCCGTCGATCAGGTGCGGGAGCGTTTCCACGGCCTCCGTGCTCATGGAGTACATGGGGACCTGCGGGACCCCCGGAAGGAGGACCGTGAGCTGCTCCAGGAATGGCTTCACGTAACCACCGTCCCAGGTGATCAGGGCCTTGAGCTCGGAGAACAGTTCCCCGAAGGGAGGAACCGTGTCGGCGGCCGCGGCCCTCTCCAAGCGTGGGAGGGCGTTCCCATCCTGGAGGCGGAGGAGCTCCCGGAGGATCTCCGGAGCCGCGAGGATCTTTTTCATGTTCCCGGCGACCCGCGGCCAGTGGAGTTCCAGGTCCTTCAGGAAGTGGGTCAGGGTCGACGGATTGGTCGCGTAGAAAAACGCTGGCCGGGTCACGAGGATGAGGATGAGCCGCGCGCTCAGATCATCCGTCGCTCTCCGGAGCTTTAGTCCCCGCTCTGTGAAGAGGTAGCGGTACGGCGCCTGGAGGAGCTCCAGGTGGGTCGGGTCCTTCTCCCCCATGGTCAGTCCGGAAGTGAGGGACTGGTCGGGGTTCAGGGAGGAGAAGACGAAGAAGGTCTTAAGGCCTTTGAAGCGGGCCGTGAGAAGGATCATGGCCTTCAGGAAGAGCTTCTGCACGAGCGCCGTCCGCTTCCGGTCGAAGGGGATGGCCTTCGGTTCTTTGCGCGTGCCGGAGGTGTAGGCCCAGGACTTCGGTCCGCGCATGGAGCTGAAGACCTTCGAGAGAGAGGGCCGCTGCTCGTCGAAGCCGGTGACCCGGTGGGAGCGCACGGCCCGGCTCCGGTCGAAGGCCTCCTGCTGCCTGCGAAATTTCTTCCTCACCAAAGACTGATGAATGACGATCACACGATGGAGGAGGGAGAAGCTCATGCGGAGAAGGTGCCTGATCAATCCATTGTAACTGGCCACGGGTTACCTTCCCTGCTGTGCCCGGAAGGTCCGGACGACGGCAGCGACGAGGCTCTCGGCTTCCTCTCTCGAGACGACCTTCGCATCGTAGGTCATGGTCAGGGTAGACGCGCGGGCCTTGCTCACCACGAACAGCGCCGCGTGCTGCTTGGGCATGAGGTTCGAGATTCCGAAAATCTGTTCCATCCCCTCCAGGGAGTGGTCCCGGTCCACGAGGTGGGAGAGGGAGATCGACGCCCAGTCGGCCCAGGGCCTCCTGATCCAGGTTTTTATGAGAAGCCGCTGGAGGAAGTTCTTGATCTCGAGGTCCGCGGCCGGCAGGGTCACCTCGCCGCTTTTCATGGCTTCGGTCTTCTGCCGGCGGATGTGGGCGAGCCGCTCCGGAACCGTCCCCGCCGGCGGGTCGTAGATCCGCATGCGAGAGAGGCCATTGCCGAAGCCGGTCCAGAAGTCCTTCCGCACGTTGACCGGAACCCAGACGGACTTCCGCTCGGCCTTCTGGACGTCCAGAAGACAAAGGAGGAACAGGTCGTTCAGAAGGGTGAGGTCCACGGTTCCGTGGTCGATGGTTGAGACGACGACCCCGCGGTGATCGGAGATCGCCGCGGAAGGCCTGGGCCACGCCGAAGAGGTCCGGAGCTTCCGGTAGGGGGAATCCTTCTTCCCGGGGAACTTCTTCAAGACGAGGTCCCCCTCCTCCACCGGTCTGCCGAGGATGACCTTCAGCCACAGGAGCATGGAAACGGCGTCACCCAAGAGGTGCGACATCTTGAGCGCCAGGAGCCTCTGCCCCTCGTGGGTCACGATCCCGAGCTCGAGGTGGAAGGGGGTCGCGAGCCTCGCGTCCTTGAACTCCTCGAGGGAGACCTCCGAGGTGAGCCGCACTTCATGGGCCCCGGTCTTCGGGAAGATCTTCTGGGCCAGGAGGATCCGAGCTCGGAGCTCTGAGAGCGAGGGGAAGGTTCCGGGCTTCACTGCGATCACGCAGTCGAGGCTCCGGATCTTCCCGTGGCCCAGGGCGAGGAGTTCGTCAACGGCGAGCAGGTTCATGGATGCTGCGCTTAAACAGCGGTCCCTGCTGGATGAAGGGCCTGAGCTGGAGCCACCCAAGCTGCGGGTGCATGTGGTGGGCACGGTGGAGCGAGAGCCCCATGGTGAACCAGTAGAGGAAGTTCCCGTAGTAGTCGTGGGAGCGGTGGATCTGGTCACCGACGTGGTGGCCCTCGTGGGTCTTCACCGCGAACGGGTACCAGAGGAGGAACGAGTGGCCGATCTGCGCGGGGACGATGCCGAAGAGGACCCGCTGCCAGCCGACGAAGTAGATGATGGTTCCGAAGAAGAGGGCGTACACGAGGTAGGTGATGGCCCACTCGATGAAGACGGCCCGGTTCAGAAGGCCATGGTCCTTCATCCAGACGACCCAGTAGTGGGGCATGGCCAGGGCGCGCCCCGGGAACTGCCACCAGTGGTCGAGCTTCAGGAGGAGGTCCGGGTCCTTCCCGTCCTCATTGGTGAACGAATGGTGGTAACGGTGGGTGACCCGGAACTGGACGTTGGGGACGGCGATGGGAACGAAGGAGAGCCTCCCCCACCAGATGTTCGAGAGCTTCGAGTTCCCGAGCGCGCCGTGGGACCCTTCGTGCCCCATGACCCCGCAGAGGAACAGGAGGTAGGTGCGCACCAGGATGTCCGGGATCCACCACAGGCCCGTCGGCTGCCAGAAGTACAGCGAGGTCGTGCTCAGGAGGAGAGCGACGATGATGAAACGGTTGACGTAGATGTTTTGCAGTCGGGCTTTTTTATTATTCATGGAAAAGATCCTAGCATATGGTAAACTGGGCACGGGGCCGGCTGTAAAAATTCCACCCCCTGACAACCGAGTGGACGGTGACCATGCAGCTACAGAAATACCTAGAGTTATACGCCGAATCCCACCGGCACCCGCTCAACGTGAAGATCCACAACGTCTGCGTCCCCTTCATCGCCTGGACGGCCCTCGGGATGGCCCACAGCTTTTCCTACCAGGGGTTCCACCTCTCCTACTTCTGGGCGGTCTTCCTCACTGTCTTCTACGCTCGGTTCCGGGACCCGAGGATCATCCTCGGCAGCACCGTCACCATCGCCGCCTTCCTCCTGTCCTACGCCTACGTCCCGAACCTCTTCGTCGTCTGCCTCGCCGTCTTCCTCCTGTGCTGGGTGGGCCAGTTCTATGGCCACCACGTCGAAGGGAAGAAGCCTTCCTTCCGGGACGACCTGGTCTTCCTCCTCATCGGGCCAATCTGGGTGGTGAAGAAGCTCGCCGGCGCCTCTTCCTGACCGATCCGCTCTTGATTCACCCCCTCCCCGCACCTTTACCCAATCAAAAACTTCGGTTTCTCTGAGCATTGCTTCTTTCTTTTACCCGACGCCTTTCTTTACCGTTTACTAGTAAAAAAAGGAGAACCCCATGCGTAAACAAATTTTCTCTGCGGTTTCCATTCTTGCGCTCACGGCGTCCGTGGCTTCGGCCGCGAACACGGTGACGAAGAAGGCGACCGAAGTTAAGAACGAAATGTCCCAGGACCTAGGAACCTTCAGCCAGGAGAACTCCGCCCGGAAGGCCACGGCTGACGCGCAGATGACGGGGTCGGACGCAGACGTGGAGGTGACCCGGAAGATCCGTGACCGCCTCACCGACATGGATAACCTCTCCACGCGGGCCCAGAACATCACCATCGTCACCAAGGGCAACAACGTCACTCTCCAGGGAGAGGTCGACAAGCAGGACGAGATCCGGAAGATCCTGAGCGTGGCCCAGGAGGTCGCCGCCGGGAAGAACGTCGCAAACCAACTACGTGTCCATAAATAAGGAGGATCCACATGGGTTACAATAAGACAGGTGATCACGCAGTCTTCGGTATCTTCAACGATCGCACGGCTCTCGAGAGGGCCATCGACACGCTCAAGGCCGACGGCTTCAGGAACTCAGACATCTCCGTGCTGATGCAGAACGCGAACGAGACGAAGGACTTCGCTCACGAGAAGCAGACGAAGGCCCCGGAAGGCGCCACGACCGGTGCCACCACGGGGATCCTCGGAGGAGGAATCCTCGGCTGGCTCGCGGGTGCGGGAGCGCTCGCGATCCCGGGGATCGGCCCCTTCGTGGCCGCGGGGCCACTCTGGGGGGCCCTCGCCGGCGCCGGCGTCGGCGGGACCGTCGGCGGAATCACCGGAGCCCTGATCGGCCTGGGGATGCCCGAGTACGAAGCCAAGAGATACGAATCCACCGTGAAGTCCGGAGGCATGCTCCTTTCGGTTCACGTCGATGACATGAACTGGAGAGGGAAGGCCAAGGACATCCTCGAAGCCTGCGGGGCCCGGGACATCTCCACCATGGGCGAGGAGAGCGTCTCCGACAGCTCGAACCGGGACTTCGCCGACCGCGTCCAGAAGCTGGGCCGGAACGTGGACATCGGGACGGAGCGGAACATGAACTACCGGAGGGACGGCTTCTCCACCGGTGACGGCATGGACACCGACCGCAGAATCTAGACCTCACAAAAGTCAGGGCCTTCGGGCCCTTTCTTTTTTCTGTAGAAGTTACGCGCTCTCAGGTACCATCGACGAATGAGCGACGACACTCTTCAAAGAATTTTTGCCGGGGAGGTCATAATCGTAGATGATTTTTCCCTTCCCTTTTCCGGAACGGACTTCCTAGAGCGGCCGCTCCGGAAGCAGGGGCTGTCTAACTTCCCGGGTAGGTTCCGGATCCTCGACTCGACCGAGCTCCGGGAGTTCGAACGAGCCATCGAAGAAACCCTTTCCGTGAAACTTCTGCCCGAGAGTGGCGTGGCGCGGATCCGGCGTACCGGCAAGGGTGACCGGGGACAGGCCTTCATCCATCACGACGAAGCTCAGTTCGTTTGCACAGTCTACCTCTCCGACCTTCCTCCGGAGGTCGAACCGGAAGACTTCGGGACGAGCTTCTACCGGCACCGGAGAACGGGCTGGACCCAGTTCCCCCAGAGGAAGACACTCCAACTGGCCAGCAACCTCATCCTCCGATCGGATGGCCACGACCTCGCTGCCTGGGACGTCGTCGAGAAGGTGCCGTTTAGGAAATACCGAGCCCTCTTCTACCTCGGACGACTGTACCACTCTCCCCCGGCGTGCGTCCTCGACGGGCGGTGCGGACACGAGCGGCTCACCCTGGAATTCTTCGGAGCTCTAGCAGGTTTGTCCGGAGGGGATCCAACATGAGAAAACGTTCCCGTAGTTGTGGAGGGTGCCGTTGATGCACATCGTCTCCCCGTCCCGGTTCGGATCGTAGTTGCAGAAGGAATGCACGTCCAGGAGGTCTTCGTCACTGAGTGGCCGGATCCCTCCGAAGACGAATTTCATTTGCTTATTTTCCATAAAAAATCCTACCACAGATCCTTAAAAAGCCAAGCTACGGCACCGGCAGGACGACGAAGGCGTTGAACTCCATCGGCGTGTGCGCGTTGGTGATGTGGGCGACGATCCCCGTGAAAGGCTCGACCGCGGTGAGGTTCAGGGGAAGGAGGACACTCCTCCCCGCGCCCGCGGAGGACTAGGTCCCCGTGGCCACGGCGGGCCCGGAGAAGTTCTGCGCATCCTTCACCTGGTAGCGCTGGCCGTCCACCAGCCCCGAGGTCCCCAGGTCGACGGCGAGGGTCGCGAGCCGCTGCCAGTTGTAGACCACGACGTGGGCCCTCCCCGGCTCGTACTTGTTCGGCCTCACGGTCACGGTGGTGGCCGCGGGAGCGGAGCTCGAATGCGAACTCGAGAGGTCGAAGCCCCGGGCCTTCCACTGTGTGAAGTCGTAGAGCGCGGCCGGATCGCCGGGGGCGACGTAGGAGAAGGAACCCTTGAAGAACTGGTTGCCGTCGCTTAGGTAGAGGCCCTGCTGGGTGTTCTCGAAGGCGAGGAGTCGCTCGCTTCCGTAGAGCCTGTTGTTCCGGACGATGGCCTGGTTGAAGCCTCGCACCGTGAGGACCGGGTTGGTTCCGGCGACGAAGGTGTTGCCCTCCACCACCACGTCGTTCGCCCCCGCCTGGTAGCCGAGGCGGATGGCCCAGGTGTTGCTCGTTGGCCTCCGGTAGGTGAAGTTGGACCGGAGCTTCAGGCCCTGGATGGGCTGGGTTTCCGTCCCGAAGAAGATGTCCTGGTCGGAGTTATCGAAGGAGACGTTTCCTTCCACGTTGAACCCGTTCACCGGAGCGTTGGTGCCGAAGCCGCTGATGCCGCTGGTGAAGTTCCGGAACCAGATCGAGTCGGAGACGTAGACCTGGCCGTCCTGGTTCTGGGCGTAGGTCCCCGAGCCCCGGGTCCACGAAGCGCCGTTGTCGTAGATCCCGTTCCCGAAGACGACCGAGCCGTAGATCTCTGCCTGGTCTCCCTGGTTCCAGAAGCCGATCCCGGGGTGGCCCACGTTGTGGACGTAGAGGTTG
>SXUH01000034.1 GCA_005791855.1 Bdellovibrionales bacterium | reverse complement strand
GGAGCCCGGGACGGCGGCGCCGCCTTCGAGGGTCAGGGCCCCCGTCCCTTCGGTGATCCCGTAGATCCGCAGGGTGTTGTTGGCGTTGTCCGCGACCACGAGCTTGTAGCTCGGGGGAGGCCCGTCCTGGGGACCGCCGCCGTCCACTCCGCCGGCCGTGTCGGTCGTGGGCTCGGGGGTCGTCGGCAACGTCCCGACGTTGTTCCCGGGGAGGGGCACGCAGCCAAGGATGGAGAGGAGGAGACCGAGACTCAGGAGTGTCGTGAGGGAGATGTTCATCCCCCCATTGTACCGTGGCCCGGGGCCGGGGAGAAATAACCTGAGGTAGGCAAAAAGATCAAGGGAGCGTTCCGGCGGCTGTCTTTGGAGGTCTCTTAGAAAAGTACAACTCCACCTCAGGGTTGATGCTAAACTCGGCGATAAGTGGGATCTCCACCCCGAACTCCAACACGGTTCGAATCCGTACGACGTGCATGACCCAATCCGAGGAAGCCGGTTGGGTACTCTGGGCTTCGAGGGCTCCCGAGAAGGCAGCCGCCTGCGCTTTGACCTCCTCGAGGGAAGACTGGGCCCAGCTCTGGTAACCCAGGGCCAGGGAGAGCGAGAGGATGAGGAAGCTTCTCATGGCGTTCTCCGTTTGAAGTCGATTTCGACCACACCTTTCGTGGAGACATCCGAGAGGCCAAAGAAGCCGGTCTTGGTGATGTCGTGCACACTCTTGAGCTCCGCGATCTCCCAGGTCTTGAAGCTCAGCCTGCTCGCCCGTTCGGTGAAGAAGGCCGCGGTCCGCACCGATTTCCGCATGCCGGCGGCGAAGTCCACGGGGCTGCCGTCAAGGTCGAGCTTCTGCTGCTTGAGGCCCGCGGGGATCTGGACCCGGGCCTGGGCCTTGTCCGAGGCCTGAGCGACGGGGACGAAGGAGAGGAAGCCGACGAAGCCGAGGGACTGCTTCCACAGGCCGAAGAACTTCTTCTTCACCGCCGAGCCCACTCCCAGGCTCACCTTCTTGACTTCGAAGCCTCGGAGCGGGACCTGGCCCAGGGTTTCGTCGAGCTCACTCAGGGCCTTGACGATGAAGCGGGTCTGCGGCGTGGAGAGCGCTTCCTCCGGATTCACTAGGGGCCTTTCGGAGAGCCTCCACTCGATGCGGATCCGGAGGGCAACGCCCGCCTTAGTGAAGAAGGAGAGCTTCCCGCTGGTGGAGAAGTTCAGGTCCAGCCGGAGGTTACTGACCTTCCAGCTCCGCACTCTAGTCACACTCATGCTGCTCACGTCGTCCCTCACCGCAGTCAGGGCGTCCCAGACCCGCCGGCGGACCTTTCCGGTCTTCTCCACCTTGCCCGAGGCTTCGACCATGGTTGCGATGGATTCGGTGAGGGAGTTTAGGTCCTGCAGAGTCGCAGTGTGGTCCACGGTGAAGTCGATCTTCTCCTCTTCGATCTGGTCCCGGAGCTTGTCCTGCGGCACCTGCGGCGCGGTCCGCTTCCACTTGATCTCCACTCCGTTGTTCGCCTTGAGAGCGGAGAGCCCGAGGAAGCCCTTCTTGCTAACGGCGATGTCAGTGATCAGCTCCGTGAGCTTGAAGCCGAAGGGAGGAGACTTCTGACCCGGGAGTGGTTTTCCCATGGCTTCGAGGGCCCGGCCCTGGGCGGCCAGGATGTCGGTGAAGGAATCCGACACCTGCCGACTGTCGGTCTTGTGGCTTGGATTCTCCTCGATCCAATCCTGGGCCAGCTCGGTTGTCGCGAAGGTCTTCAAGGAGAGGAAGAGTAAAAGAAGGAAGTGCATATCACCTCGAGTAGACGAATCGCTGCTTCAGGGTCATGCCGTATTTCCAAGGGCCGATCCCGACTTCTCCGGTCACGCCTAAACCGATGGAGATTTTTTCCAGGTACCAGTGCTCCGAGTCTCCAGTTCCGGTAGGAAGACTTTGGACGATCTGCTGGTCTAAACCTGCTTTAGTTTTTAAAAGAGTTTCACTGTAGGCTTCCGGCGTTAGCGCTCCATAGACATACTCCTTGTCGTCATCGAAGGCGATGATCTGGATGGGCGCTGAATGAGAAGCCATGGGAAAAATCATGAGACTAAAGATGAGGATTTTCATGAATCCAGGATAGAGAAAGATTCACACTATTCAAAGCACCGTATTGTTAAGTGACGATTAAGAATATATTAAGCAAAGCTAATAGAACGCTACGCTCTATTTCTTCTTGGGGAACATCCAGGTCCAGACCGTCCGCATGAGGAGCATCTGCGGGTTCATGTCCTGGAACTCCTGGAGGTGGTAGGCGTCCTTACTTCCTCTGCGCAGGTCCGCGGTCCCGTTGCCGACCCAGGAGAGGGAGAGGTCTTCGGTGCCGGCGATCGAATGGGAGAGCTCGTGGAGGAGGATCCCGTTCCGCGTCTGCCGGTTCGACGGATCGAAGAAGGCCGGGCAGATGTGGACGGTCTTGAACGAGTAGTTCCCGAGGAAGAGCACGTAGGCCATGGTCTTTCCCTTGTCGCAGCGGAGCTGCCAGGAGCTGTGGCACTTGTAGTTCACGCTCCCGCTCTCGACCTTCTGGCGCATGCTGGAGAAGGTGGCCCCGAGCTCGCTCCAGTAGTGGTGGTAGTCCACGTAGCGCGGGTTCGAGTTGACCCACACCCGGTTCTGGGGGATGACGAAGTTCTTCTTCACGTTATCCAGTCGGAAGTTGTCCCACTCCCGCTCGATCTTGATGAGCTTCAGGAGGACGGCCTTCTCCGCGGCGGCGATCTCCCCGGCCTGCCCGTCGGTGCAGTTGGAGATCCCCGCGAAGGAAGTGGAGGTGGCGAGGAGGAGGAAAAGGCAAATTATTTTTTTCATTCCCCCATGGTCCTCCGAAACCCCGTTTCGAGCAGGCCTACCCTGTTAGTTTTACAACTTTCCCGGAGTGCTTTACTCCCGTACAAGTAGGCAAAATCTTAACCTTTTCATAACCGTTGAGCGGGGCCCGGGTGCCTATAAAATAGACAGATGAAGTTCATCCTCCCCCTGCTCGTCTCTCTCCTCTGCTCCACTTCCCGGGCCCAGACCGCGGACCTCGCCCGGGAGTTCGCTCCGGTGATCGTCCAGGGCCTCGGGACCAATCCCGCAGCGGACCGGTTCACCCGGGTCGACTTCGACGAGGACTGGGTCGCGGACAACAACTGGTCCAACATGCCCCTCTTCCCCAAGAGGCCCGCGGCCTACTTCGACGTCATCGAGGGAGAGAAGCACTACTTCATCACCTACGCCTTCTTCTACCCCCGGGACTACGCCGCCGTCTGCTTCTGGCTCCACTGCCACGAGAACGACCTCGAGGGCATGAAGGTGGTGGTGGAGAAGACGCGGCGGAAGATCGTCCGGGTCGAAGCCCTCGCCCACGGCTACCGGAAGATCGCCCTGAACCCCGCCGAGGTCGCGGTGGTGATCGAAAAGGAAGGCCACGGCATCCACCCCAAGGGGATGCGGCTTCCGGACAAGGACAACGTCGTCTACCAGCCCCACGACTACGACCTGCTCCCGATCACGGAACTCTGGAAGCGCCGGCACACGCCCCTGTTCAAGGGAAGCTTCCTCTTCCGGGGGAACCGGCTCCCGAGCGGGTTCCGCGCGGGGAAGTGGGCCGTTCCGGTCGGAGGTGCCAAGCCTCCCTGGTCCTGGGAGATCGTCGGACTCAAGCAGCCGAAGGGAACGTGGTTCCTGGATCCGGCCGCGGGGACCTTCGAGAAGTACGTCTCGAACCCGTACCTCGACGAACTCCTCACACCCGAGCTCGCGACGAACAAGTAAAACTGTCCTCAGAAATGTCAAAATCAAGGCGACTAGGAAAGAGGGAGGACCGGGCCGCCGGTGCGGACGTACGACTGTACGTCGCAGGACCGAATGACGAAGGCAACGCCGATTCTGACTTTTCTGAGGACAGTTTTTAGTAGGCGATGATCCGCTCGAGGAGCACGCCGTAGTTCTTGTTTCCGGAGGACGAATTGTTCTGCACGGACGTGTCGAGGTACCACCCCTTCCCGAGGGAGCGCCTCACCGCGGTCGAGTTCACCCCCTGCTCGTTTCCGCCGATGCGGAGGGAGTTCTTCCCGCCGAGGCCGATCTGGGCGGTCGCGTTCTGCGAGTCGGGGTCGAAGCCCACGTACTCGATGGAGCTCCCGGCGAAGAAGTAGAGCACCGAGAGAGACAGGATCCCTTGGGAGAGGATCTTGTTGGTCCGCGACGCCGCGGTCTTGTCATCCGCCTCCAGGTCCGCCATGGGCCTCCCGAAGAGCAGGACGGCGTAGATGTCGTTCTGGGGCAGCGGCGGATCGCTCACGAACGAATGCTTGGGCCCGGAGAGCGGGCCCTCCAGCGTGAGGGTGATCTTGTACTCCGGCAGCGGGAAGAGGACGGTGGCGTTGATCACGGGCTCGAGGGGGTGGTTGAACTTCACGTGGAGCTCCTTCACCCGCACGGGTCGCTTGAACACCGTGGTCTTGAGCGGGAGCATGCTCACGAAGCCGCGCTTCACCTCCCCTTCGTTGACGAAGAGGTCGAAGTTCAGCCGGAGGACCTCGTCGAGGAGGTTGGTCTTGAGCTGGAAGACCTTCTTCCCGAGGGCCTGGGGGTTGAAGCTCAGGTCAAGCTTCTTCTCCTCCACGGGCTCCTTCGCCGTCGGGTCGAAGGGCCCATCCTGGATCCGCTTGTCCGGGAAGAACTGCGGCGGGAGGGCCTTCTTCGAGAGCCGCGGCAGCTGGAGGGCGACCTTCTTGAAGTCGATCTCCACCGAAACCGCTCCGGGCTCCTTGGTCTCGAGGTCGACGGGGGCTTCGGCGTCGAGGGCCATGACGAAGAACTGCTTGGGGCTCTTGAGGTCGACGTTCAGCAGACCCTTCACCACCACGACCTTCGAGTCCATCGCCTTTTCGCTGTGGACGTCAAGGGTGATGTCGCCGTCCATGTTGGAGAGCGGAGCGGGTAGCTTGTTGTAGGGCTTCGGCCCGTACTCGAGGAGATTCCGCCGCACCTCCGGGAGCCGCACCGACGCCGTCGTGGCGAGGACGGTCTTCCGGAGGAAGGCCACCGAGGTCAGGTCGTCCGCCAGCGGGAGAGCGACGTTGGACTTGATGCGGAAGCTGATGCTCTCGAGGAACCCCGTGACGGTGACCGGGATGCCGCTCTCCCGCATGTCCGCGGTGAGCTTCACGTCCCGGAGGTAGAGGGGCTTGGCGGTCTTGAGGTCCTTCGGGAACGGGTACTTCTTCGGCGCCGTGAGCTCGAGCTTCTCGAAGGTGGAGTAGAGGTCGAAGCCCAGCATGCTGGCCCGGAGGGTCTTCGGGGTCTTGTAGGCGGAGAGGTCGAACTCGTAGTCTTTCTTCTTGTGGGAGAGCCGGATGTCTTTGAACCTGAGGTACAGATCCGGGACGAGGTCGCTCCAGGCCATCTCCCAGTAGTCCCAGAGCTTGAGCGGCGGCCCCTCGGGCTTCTTCTTCTCCGGCAGGTCCTTCAGGGCGAGGTCGAACTTCGAAGACCGGACCTTGAACGGGTCGATGGTCCGGGACCGGAGCCCCGCCTCGAGGTCGAAGAGGATGTTGAAGTTCCAGGAAACCTCCTCGAGGCAGGCGTCGAGGCTCGCGGCCGGTCCGTCGTAGGTGAGGCAGAAGTTCTTGAAGTGGCCCGCGAAGACGCGCTGGTTCCACTTCTCCCAGCGGTGGATGAAGTGGGCGTCGTCCCAGGAGAACTTCTTCAGCACCCCGCTCTTCTCGAGAGCGAACTTCAAGGTCCCCGGGTTCACGAGGAGCGTGGGCCTCAGGAAGAGCACGCCGAGGAAGCCCAGGACCGAGACGAGGACGAGGGCGAGGACCGTGAGGAGGAAGCGCTTTAGAAATTTCTTCACTAGAACGCCCCTCCCAGACCCACGAAGAAGAAGTTCCCGTAGTCCTTCCGGGGCCTCTGCGTGTAGGCGCGGGCGTAGTAGGTCTGGACCAGGCCAATGGGAGAGAGCCAGCGCACGCCGAGGCCCGGCGTGTACCAGAGGGTCCGCTCGACGTCCCAGGAGCGGAAGCCGAAGTAGGCCGTGTCGAGGAAGGTGAAGGCTTCGACCGATTCCTTGTAGAGGTAGGTCCGGCGGAGCTCGAGCTTGGCCCCGAGCTTGGTGAGCGCCCCGAGCCCGTCGTTCTTCGGAAGGGTCTTCAGGACGAAGCCCCGGAGGTCGTCGCTCCCCCCGCCGAAGAACTTCACCGTGGGAGGCAGGCGCTCGAGCGGAACGTCGTCGTCGACCACGGTGGTGGCCGCGTTCAGGCGAAGCCCCCCGACGAGGGTTCCCCGGCCCCACTCCCCGATCCGCGAGAGCTTGACCCACGAAGAGTCGAGCTTCAGGAGCTGGTCGGAGAACCCCAGCGACGGGTGCCGGTAGTCGAAGTTGAACTGGAGGCTGTCCCCTTCCTGCGGATGGATGTCGAAGAGCTCGTAGGTGTGGGAGAGCATCTGGAAGGCGCCTTCGATGGCCCCGGTGGAGAAGCCCCGGGTGTCCGCGTCTTCCGTCGAGGTAAAATGACCGGTCTCGTAGGTCGGGCCGAAGGTGTAGGTGAAGAGGTGCCCCCAGTGGTCGTTTGTCCACTTCATGTGGGGCTTGGCCCGCAGGACGACCTGCTCGAAGTCGATCTGCGAGTCCCGGACCAGTTCCAGCTGAGAGAAGAGCGAGCGCCGCGGGTGGCGCTTCCAGAGGAAGTAGTCGGCGGTGAGGTTCAGGGTCTGGTTTCGGAGCGAGGCCTGGAGGTTCGCCGAGAGCTGCGAGGCCATCGGCCTGAAGCGGTTATTGGACCACTTGACCCGTACCATGGGTCCGACCTCGGTGTTGGCTCCGGCGCCGAAGCGGATGGACTTCGCCGGGCCCTGGAGGAAGTTCTGGGAGAAGGAGAAGGTCTTCCCGTCGTCGTCGCACTTCTCGAGGAAGTAGGTCCCCTGCACCACCTCGGCCCTCATCATCCGCTTCTCCGTGAGGGTCAGGAGTTTTTCGTTGAAGGGGTCGTTCGCGCGGAAGGGATAGTAGCGCGCGAGGGCGTCGTCCTCGAGGCCCCGGAGCTTTTCCTTCTCGAAGTCGCCGAAGTTAAAATGGTGGAGCCGCTCCAGGGTGATGGCCGCGGAGGAGTCCTGGGTGTTCACGACGGACTTCACCTTGGCGCAGGGGTAGCCCCGCTGCCGGACGAAGCTCTGGGCCTGGGCCTCGACGTCGTTGAGGAGCTTCGGCGTGAGGAGCTTCCCTTTGTAGAGCCGGCGGATGTTGTCTTCGACGAAGGTGCTCTCCTTCTCGCTGTCGGAGTAGACCGCCACGCGCTTGAGCTTCGCCTTCTTCCCCACGTGCACGTGGAGGACGTCTTTCTCCGTGACGAACTCGGGCTCGAGGTAGCCCTTGGACTGCAGGAACCCCTTGAAGAAGAACTGCGCCTGGTAGGTCGGGATCTCTCTGTAGGCCTCGACCTCCGGATCACCGCACACCATGCGCTTCTCCGTCTCGGAGAGCTTGAGCTTCTTGTCGCCGTGGATGACGACCTGGGGGCAGACGCGGCTCAGTTCGCCTGAACCACAGGAGAGCAGCGCCGTCAGCATGAGAAGGAAGAGGAGAAGATTCATGAGCACCTTGAGTCCCTCTTGGACCTTGTGCTTTTATACTATAATCAAGAGGACTTCAGACAGGAGTTTTGCCGCGTTATTTAAAGATAAGCGAGTAAAGTTTTTGATAATCCAAGCGATCGATTCGTCGCATTCCAGGAATATCCGTAATATCGAGCTTCGCTTCGTAGGATGGTGTCTTCTCTACCCAGAAGAGGTGCATGCCATTCACCTCTTCGACTCCGTACTCGAACTCGGAAGAAAACTCCGCGACGGATCTGTACCCGAGCCCCCGGGCCACCGGGACGAAGAGTTCTTCGATGATGTCCTCGGGATCCTTCCGCGCGGGGATCGGCTTGAAGAGCTTCTGAGAAAGCTGGAAGTAGCTCCCCTTGCGGTAAACCGAATTGGCCACCAGCCACTTCTCGAGCTTCTTCCACTCGGCCGCGAGGATCGCCTTGTCCTCCGGAGACTGGGGCTCGTTGTAGCGATCGAGGAGCTCTTTGAGCATCCCCCGCTCGGTCTTGTTGGGGGCCCCGAAGCCCGAGAAGACATTCTCTCCACGGACCTTCCCAACGAAGATGG
>SXUH01000293.1 GCA_005791855.1 Bdellovibrionales bacterium | reverse complement strand
GTGTCAATCAAGTTGACCTTGATGTTCTTCCCATCGCCTTCGGCGTATGTGATACCGGCTTCATTGATCCCTGCCCACTCAACGGTCGTCGCAGCTGAAGTGATTGTGATCCCTTTTTCGCGCTCGAGTTCCATGTGGTCCATGGTTGCGCCGGCGCCGCCGCCTTTTACGTCTTCAATTTTGTGGATTTTGTCGCAATAGAACAAGATACGCTCGGACAGCGTTGTCTTACCAGAGTCAATGTGGGCTGAGATCCCAATGTTCCTGGTTTTTGGCAAGTTTTTCATCTGCACTCCAAAAGGTAAGTAAAAATAGGTCTTAGGTCATTTTTATAAGTCTGCATCATAATGGGAGCCCCTCGGACAGTCAATTTTTTTCCCCGCCGTCTTTGTCTTTTTGATAGTTGCCAAAAGCTGTTTTTTAAACGATTTATTTGGGGATGAACGTGAAAAAGGACTTAGATAAATCAACACTCTATGAGGCGGTGAAGACCCTCGTGGAGAACCCGGCTAAGCACATCCTCCTGGACCAGCAGAAGCTCTTCACCCTCTTCAGCATCGCCTTCCAGTACATACTCTTCAGGTCAACTAAGAACCCGGGCCACTACATCATCCGCATCGAGGACACCCTCCTGGCCGAGAAACTCGCCCGGAAGGCCAAGGACGAGACCACTCGGAAGTTCCTGGGCCGGCTGATCATCCCGCGGCGGCTCGCCTACGGGAACTCCACATTCCATCTGGATTACTTTCCCCTGGTCACCTGGGGGATCACCAAGGACCTTCCCAAGCAGAAGATCCAGGGTGCCATCATCGTAAAGAACACCTCCCACAACCCCCTCATCGACGAGACCGATTTCCGGCACGTCACCCAGGACGAACAGGCCATCGAACTCTTCGGGAAGGACTACTACCTGAGCTCCCTCATGGACATCGCTCCGAAGACCATCACCATCGCCTTCGACGAGAAGTACGAAGGGGTGGAGCCCATCCGGTTCCCGTTCATCGAAGAGCACTCGGAGCGAATCGTGGACGGGGTGAAGATCTCCGACGATGTCCAGTTCGAAGACGACTGAACCTAGGTAAGCTTTGGCGCTGTTTTGACTCTGAACAGCTCAAAGGCACATTGAAACCGGTGTGCCGGACATTGGTGCAACAATAGCACCAGCAGCCTTCCCGATCTGAGTTCTGAGAACCTAGTCAAAATCAATCTTAGAAATTTTTTTCATCGCAGTTTCCACTCGAGAGTTTGTGATTACTGCTTGTAGTTGTCGTACCGTGCCGGTCAGTTATGGCACGGATGTTGTATCTCAATCTTCTAACAATTGAATGCACAAGTTGATGGAGTCACTTTGCACCATCGCCACTCGGCAACTTTCACAAGGAGAAAGCATGAGAAGATTTTTTTTACTGGCCCTCGTTCTGGTTTCAATGGTTGCCCACGCGCAGAGACATGATCCGAGAGATTCGCAGATCGAGCAGTCCATCCATAAAAAGATTGAACGCCTCCAGCGGCTCGTGAACCGAGGGGAGCTCATGCAGCTGAGCCAGTATGAGAAGCAGACCCTCGAGAGTCACCTGCGGTCGGCCGTCCAGCTCCTCCGCGATGACAACCAAGGCCCGGGCCCTCTCCCGGGAGGCCAGCAGAGCTCGGCGTACCTGCGGCTCTCGGTCGACCGGCAGATCCAGCTCCGGATCGACCGGAACGGAATCAGCGTGGTGAGTAGCGACGGCGACTACCGGACAGGTCTCCGGGAGCAGTCCGTGAGCCCGAGGGCTTCGTTCTTCAGCATCCAGAGTGTGCAGATCATCCCCCGCGGGGCCACTCGCGTGAGCTACGGCTACAGCGTTCAAAACGACCGGCACGGGTCCTACATCCTCCTCACCTTCACCGACCCGGCCGGGGGCGCGGGCGAGGCCATGGTGGATGTCCTCTGGAGATAAGCTAGTCCTAAGGGCCCCTCTCCGGAGGGGCCCTTAGTTCCTGGCGAGGTCCTTCTTCAAATCTTCCTTCAGCTTACTCAGCTCGAGGAACCTCTTGTCGGTTGCTTTCTTTTCCGCCTCCGTTGCATCAGGCCCCAGGAGATCGGTGTGGAGGACCTGGTCCCGGGGACCGGTTCGGCTCTTCCGTACTTTCTGCGCGAAGGCCCGGTCGATGATGGATCTGATCTCCGCTTGCGTCTTACCGGTAAGGTCTTCCGGAGAAACACCGAGGACGGCGAGGTTCTTAAGCGTCGTCGGGTTGTACCCCGGCTGGGTCCACGTGTTCCTGGCCCCGGGGGTCTTCGGTCCGAGGAAGCCCCAGTACTCGGGGACGTTGTTGAGATTCTTCCGCCGGACGTTCTTCGCCCTTCGTTTCCGACCGTGGACGTCGGTGAGGACCGTCTCTCCCGGGAGGGTGTCGATGAGGTTGATGTCCAGGATGAGGATGGGGGCGTCGTTCCTGGTCCTCACACTTCCGTAGGCCTGGCCCGCCTCCATGTAGGAGGTTCCTTCCCGACCTTTTAGGCCCTGGAAGTTCGCGAGTCTCGGGTCGAGGCTTCTCCCGGACTTCCAGTCATTGAAGCTATTCTTGAAGCCCTTCCAGTAAGATTTCGCGCTCGGATTTGCCTCGGGAGCCGTGGGGGAACGATAGAGGGGATGCTTCCGGTACTGCTCCGGAGTCATCTCGCTCACGAAGAGCGACTGGCGGAAATCGTCCCTGACCTTCTCAAGGTCGAGTAAGTGGGCCGTCCCGGCTTCCCTAACCACAAGGACCTTCCTCCCGTCTCGCAGCTCCTCGGAGACTCGACCGATGACCACCTTCCCAAACGAGGGCTTGTAGATCACGTGCTTCCCGACCAGTTCCCCGGGGCCATCGGTGGAGCTGAGTTTCTTCCATTCCCCGAAGCCCCCTTTCCCCTTAATGGAAGCGAAGGTTCCCATGTTTCCGTTGAAGGAGTGTACCGCTCCATCGGCGTCGACCAGGTCGATCCCCGCACCGTATTCATCGATCGCGAAGCCTTCTACGGTCACGGTCTCCTGGGGGTTCCTCTTGTTGAACGTGATCTGGAAAAACTGGCCGACGTTTGACCTGCCTCTACTGATTTCTTGGACCCCTCTCACCGGCACCGGGTAGCGGAGAGTCACCACGGGTCCCGACGTATCCGCTCGGAGCTCGGGGAGGGGGAACTCTATCTTCGGGCCTGTGTACTTATGCTTCCGCAGCTCCTGCTGCTTCTTTCGGATTCGGGAAACGGCGTCGAGGATGTCTCGCTTCTCCCGGATCACAGTTGCGAACTCCACGACCATGGACGCGCGAACCTGCCGGAGGTTACGGAGCTGCGATTTCGCGAAGTCCACTGCGGGGCCTAGGTAGTCCGGATCCTTTTCTTTAATGCCGGAGATGGTTTCCTGGACGCGAAGTTCGAACTTTTCCTGTGGCTCCTCCGAACCCTTGCTGAGGGTGAAGCCCGGGACGCGGACCTGATACTTCGGCGCCGGCGGGCTCGCTCCGGGACTGGCCTGGACCTCGAGCACCACCGTGAGGTTAGCGTATCCCGCCTTGACCTGGTTCGCCTCCTCGTAGAGGAACTTGGCTTCGTAGGTGAGGGTGTTTGCATCCATCGCGGCCAAGACGTGGTCGATGTTCTTCACATCGGAGAACGACAGGATCATGGCCTCGACGAGGGCCTCCCGCGCCCGCTCTTCGTTGATCTCGATGTTGAAACTCTTTACGTCGTACCGACCCGTCACCGGGTCCTTCTTCGGGATGAGGCGGGCCGGATTCGAGAGCGCGTTTAGGACCGCCGCGGCTTCCGCGATCCGGACGTCCGTTTCGTTCGTCATCCGGTAGCCGGAGTAGTAATCTTCCCCTTGCATTTTCAGGTACATCTTCAGGTACTCGGCTCGCACTTCCGGGAAGCGCGCGAAGAGAGCTTCGAGCGTAAGCTTGTCGGCGGGAGCGCCGGGGAGGACGCCCCCTTCATGAGCGTAGAAGGCGATCACTCGCTGGGCCTGCTCGGGTTTCACCCTTGGGTTCACGTGGACCGCCCGGTCCAGGGTGTGGTGGAGGACTTCGTGGATGTCCAAGAGGCCCAGGACCTGTGCGAAGTACTCGCTCCACTCAGCGCCCATCACTACTTTCCTCTCCTCGAAGCTGGACAGGCCGTTGAAACCCTTTGCGCTTGCTGTGCTCGGATCGACGACGAACGAACTCCCGGAGTCCTCGACGACGACGCCGTCGAGCCTGTAGCGGGGAGCCTTCAAGAGGCTAATCACCTTCCCTAAAATGTCCTTGGACCCACTGGGCGCCCGGACGATCCGCAGCCGCTTCGCTCCTTCGGCGCCGAGCTCCCCCGGAACGCTCTCTACCGAAACCACGTAGCCACGCGCCCGGAAGCTATCTGCCAAGGCTTCGACGTACTGAGCCTCGAGTCTGACCGAGTGGATCTTCCCTATGGCCAGGGCTTTCTGATGTGTGATCTGATCGATCTCATGTATTTTCTCGGGGTCGAGCTTCTTCTGGCTCACCGGAATCTCGAGCGTCTCGTCGGGCCTGGCAAGGTTGCGAAGGCCTATGGCCATGTCCTCGCCCTGGCCCGTGCCATCGGTGACGACCTCCCAGAGGGACCCTTCGTGGGTGAGTCTCTGGCCAAGTTTTATCAGCGAAAGGTCATCGATCCCGAGCTCCGGCACCCACTTGCCGAGCTTGAACTCGTCCTCCATGGCAGGCCCCTCGTCGCTCTGGACGAAGGTCGCGATGTCCTTCTTGCACTTCTCCAGATCGATCGCACTGGAGTTCTGGACCCAGAAGAGGATGAGGAAGAGATAGCCCGGAGACAGCTTCGGCATGGAGACTTGGTCCTTGGACTTTTACATGTTTACCTAGCGTTCTTGTCGGTTTTTCAATAGCGAATCTTGAGCCCCGCCGGATCCCTCTTTTCAGGCAGTTAGTTCCACTTGTTTGTAAATGAATCAGACACCCACTCGTAACTCTTACCGCTGGTCCCCTTCCGGGGCTTGAAATCTGAGATGATCCGCCCATGAAAACAATCTTATCCCTGCTGCTCCTCGTGAGTTCTCCTTCCTTCGGTCAGACCAAGGGAGATTACGTGTCCGAGAAATGGGTCGTCGAAGCTCGCACCTCGTCCCAGGACGGGAGACAGGAAGCTCCCCTTTTCCGGAAGGTCTCCACCCATCCGGGCCTCGAGGCCTGTGAAGAGCTTCAGCGAGAGGCCCTAGCCGATGTGGAGTTGCCACCGGAACTTGGGGTGAAGGTCATCCTCCTGGACATCACCTCCGAGCGCTCCGAAGCTCTCCGGAAGCTCTTCACGAAGAAACGGTACCAGGCCCTGCTGGAAGGATACTACCGAGGGCTCCCGGGGAAATCAGAGACCACGGCGAAGGCCGAGCTCCGGCTCGAGGTGCTCTGGCTCGACCCGGCCTCCGGAACTTCCCGGCTCATGGCCGCGCCGGAATGCCGGATCGTCACCGCCGAAGAACTCGCGCTGAAGCTGAGTCAACTTCGGAACTAGGATTCATCCCAGGGTCTTCAGTTTCTCGAAGATCTTCGTGAGCCGCCGCTTGATCTCTTCGAGCTCGGGCCTTGTGAGCTGGAACCCGTGGGAGAGGCGCAGGCCATTCTTCGCGACCTCCGTCAGCCCCTTCTGGAGGAGGATGGCGCTCGGCCTCGCGGCCCCGCTCGAGCAGGCGGACCCGGCGCTGAGCTCGAGGCCCTGCAGGTCGAACATCGCCAGGGCCACGTCCGACGGGAGCTTCTTGAGGTAGAAGTAGATCGTGTTGCTCGCCCGGCTGGAAGCGGCATCCAGGACGAGGCCACCGATCCCGGCGAGGGAGTCCCGGAGAAAGTCTTCGAGCTCGGTTCGCATCCGGACGTTCTCCGGAACATCCACTTTGATCAGATCTCCCAGAGCGAGGTAGATGCTGTGGGCGCTCGTCGCCGACTCGGTCCCCGAGCGCATCGCCGACTGCTGCCCGCCGCCGGTGAGCAAGGGCTCGAAGGGCACGTCCTTGCCGAGGAGGCTGAATCCGATCCCCTTCAGGGCGCCGAACTTGTGGGCGGAGAAGGTCCAGATGTCTCCGGCCTCGAGGCGCTTCCAGTCGGGGATCTTCCCCGGCGCCTGGACCGCGTCGACGTGGAGGTAGAGGTCCTTGATCGCCTTGAACCTCGAGAGGTCTCCGAGCGCGGAGACGAGTCCCGTCTCGTTGTGGACCCAGAGGTGGTGGTAGAGGATCAGGAGCTCGGGGTCGTTGTCCTTCTTGTCCTGGATGGCTTCGAAGTTTTCCTGGTGGAGGTAGGTGAGGTTCCGGTCGACCCGGAGCTCGAGGAACTTCACGTGGGGGCCCAGGAACTTCTGCGAGAGAGAAGTCACCGCCGGGTGGTCGATGCGAGAGTGGCAGATGAGGAGGTTCCTCCCCTCCTTCCGCGCCGTCTCGCTGAAGGCGGCCGCGAAGGTCAGGAAGGCCTCCGTCGCACCGGAGTGGACGAAGAGCCTCGTGTCCTTCTCCGATCTGCTGAAGACCTGGTAGATGAAGGCCCGGGCCTCGTTGATGATCTTCCGGGCGGCCTTCCCGCTGGAGTGCTGGCTCGCGGGGTTGGCGAAAAAAACTTCGCCACTCTTCAACCAGCTGAGCACCGATTGGGAGAGTGGCGAAGTTGCATTATAGTCGAGGTAGAGACGGTCGAGAGTCACCCAAAAGAGCCTTCTCTCTTACTGGTTAATTTCCCCGATGTTCGGGCGAATTCCGGAGGTGTTGCTGGCGGCGCCGGCCACGTTGGCTGGCTCGCTGTCGAACACGACGTTCGCGCCTTTTCGAGAAAGGTCTCCAAGAGTCGTTGTGGCAAGGTAGTCCATCATGATCGTCCCGAGGTTTTCGAAGTACGACTTCGTGAGGTTGAACTCCTTGGTGTCAACGACGGCGTTGATGTCGTTGCCCTGTTCGTCCTTCATGATTTCGATCCCGGAGCTCGGAACGTTGAGGATGTCTCTTGCTGGGTTGATGTTCTCCCCGACGCAGTCGAGGACGTCTTTGATTGATATCTCATCCATGGAGCGGGAAAGGACGTAGCCTCCACCTGGACCGCGGACTGACTTCACAACCTTACCTGTCCGGAGCTTTCTGAAGAGCTGCTCGAGGTAGTGTAAGCTGATTGATTGACGGGTTGAAATCTCCTGCAGGCGAACCGGGTTCCCGTTACTGTGAAAAGTAAGGTCCAGCATTGCGCGAACAGCGTAGCGTCCTTTAGATGTAAGTCTCATTGTCTTCCTCCATAAATCCAAAAAAGTTGGTAAGTTTTATCGGGCTTCCAAACCATCCTTGTCACCCGAAAGAATTTCGTCTGAAATGTCGTCATAACAATCCAGACTAAATATCTCCTAAATAGTATGACCTTTTCTATTTTCTGACGTCAACTTTTAATTGAACAACAATAATCTATTTTAGGTTAGGAAGATGTTAGGGCGTAAAAAGCTGAATAAATACGGGGCGTTAACACTAGATCTGAACACACGCAGTGTTAATTTGTCACTGGGCAAACAATACCGACCAAACTACTTAGTCATCGTGGAGTGAGTAGAGAAGAAAGTTCCGCGAGGGACCTTCGGGGTTGTCGGTGGCCTGCTTGTGAATGGAAATCTCAAGTAAGTACGAGCTGAAATTCTCCGGTACTTCTCTGACCAACCGACGGGAGAACTTCATCCCCCACTCGACGAAGAAGTAGTGCTTGTCTTCGAGGTAGCTGGGGATCTCGAGCTGGAGCAGGTCTTCGTTCTTCTCCACCCGGTAGAGGTCGGCGTGGAGGAGGTTCTTGTGCTCGGAGAGGATGGAGTACGTCGGGCTCAGGACCTCGTTCTCGCCGATGAAGGTCTGCACGAAGGTTGTCTTCCCCGCGCCCAGCTCGCCTTCGAGGATCACCATCGCCGGGACCTTCGCCAGGTCCTTGAGCTCGTAGACGATGTACGAGAGATCCGACTTGTAGACTTTCTTCCATTCGCGGATGAGCTTCTTGTTCATCACAGGTCCCTCAGGAGGTCGTCGAAGGCCTTGAAGGCCTCGGGGAAGGAGTCGATGAGGCTCGTGGCCGTCATGGGCCTCACGCCGAGCTTCTCGGCGGCGATCCGGCCCGCGGTGGTGTGGACGTACACGCCCAGGAGGATGGTGCGGTTGAGGTTCTCGTAGAGGTTGTAGAGCGAGTCGCGCTTCTTCAGGTTCGCCTCCTGGCCGATGAGGCCGCCGAGGATCCCCGCGAGGACGTCCCCCACGCCCCCGGTGGCCATGCCGTCGTTGGGAGAGAAGTTGAAGTAGGTCTTGCCATTGGGGAAGCCCAGGAAGGTGCAGGGCCCCTTGAGGATCACCGAGCAGTTGATGACGTCGATGACCTCCTTCAGGTGGAGGTAGGGCTCCTTGCTCACTTCGGCCAGCGGGATCCCGCTGAAGCGAGCGAACTCGCCGAAGTGCGGAGTGAGGAGGGTCGGCGCGTTCCGGAGCTTGAACACTTCGGAGTCTTCCCGGAGGCTCAGGACGTTGATGGCGTCGGCGTCGAGCACCACCGGGCCCGGGAAGTTGTTGAGGATCTCGAGGACCAGGGCGCGGGCGCGGGTGGACCTTGCAAGGCCCGGCCCGATGACGATGGAGTCGTACTTCCCGAGGTCGCGGATGAGCCTCCCCCACTTGGTCTGGTCGTTCGGCACGTAGCCCGTCATGACTTCGGGGATGAGCCGGGAGATGAACTCCTGGTACTGCGGCTCCCAGGTCACGGCGGTGACGAGCCCGGCGCCGACCTTGAGGGCCGCGGTGCTGGTCATCACCAGCGCGCCGGTGAGGCCGTGGGATCCGCCGATGATCAGGGTGTGGCCGAAGAGCTTCTTGTCTCCGAACTTGCTCCGGAACTGCGGGAGGTCCGGGCCGATGTCTTCGTCGATGAGGAACTTATCCCCGCCGCTGGCCACGAGGTCGATGGGAAGGCCCGCGGGGATGGTCTCGACCTCGCCGACGAGCCGCGCGCCCTCGGACTGGTAGTAGCCGAGCTTCGGGAACCCGACGGCCAGGGTGAGGTCGGCCTGGATGGCGTTGCCCATGATCTGGCCCGAGTCGCCGGTCACACCGGTCGGGATGTCCAGGGAGATGGTGTAGGACTTAGCTTCGTTGATGAAGTGGATCACTTCGTAGAGGAAGTTCGAGAGCGGCAGCCGCACCCCGGTTCCGAAGATCGCGTCGACGATGATCTTCGGCGACGTGTTCTGCATGAAGTAGGCTTCGAGGTTCGGCATCTCGTCGATGAACGAGACCTTCACTCCGTACGCTTCGGAGACCTTGAGCTGCTCCCTCACCTCGGTGGAGAGCTGCCCCTCTTCGAAGAGGATGAAGGCCCGGGCCTCAAGGCCCATGGTGGTGAGCTGCCGCGCCACCGCCAGCCCCATCCCGCCGTTGTTGCCCTTCCCGATGAGGAAGATGAGCTCGCCCTGGTGGATCTCGTCGCCGAGCTTGGCGACGATGGCCCGGGCCCCGTGGAGGGCGACGTTTTCGATGATGAGCTTCTCCGGGATGTTGAACTTCTTCTGCGCGGTCTTCTCCAGTTCCTTCATCTCAGCTTGCGTGACGATTTTCATCTTAACCTTCCAGAGGATATTTCTTTATTAGGGTGAGCATTTCTTTGATCACGGGGCCCAGGCCCAGGAAGACGGCTTCCGAGACGATCCAGTGCCCGATGTTGTATTCTTCGAACTTCGCTTCTCGCAGCAGGGGCTCGAGGGAATCCAGCGTGAGGCCGTGGCCGGCGTGGTAGCCCCAGCCCGCGGCCTTGATGATCCGGGCCCCCTCGCGGTAGTGCTTCAGATGCCCGGAGACGTCCCTTCCGTTCACGTGGTCCTTGGCGTACTCGCCCGTGTGGATCTCGACGGCGTCCGCCTTGATCCGCAGGCACTGCTCCAGGACCTCCGCCCGGGCCTCGACGAAGAGGGAGATCTTCGTGCCAGGGGACTTTTTCTTAATCGTCTCACAGGCCGCCCGGACCCGTTCGAAGTTCTTCGGATCGAGGACGTCGAGGCCCCCTTCGGTGGTGCGCTCTTCTCTCTTCTCGGGGACGAGGCACACCCACGCGGGCTTCTCCTCACAGGCCTTCTTGACCATCTCGTCGCTGCAACCCATCTCGAAGTTCAGGGGCTGGCCCAGCTGCTTACAGAAATGGTGGACCTCCGGAAGATCGCTATCCTGGATGTGCCGCCGGTCTTCTCGCAGGTGGATGGTGATCTGGTGCGCGCCGGTCGCCAGGGCGACTTCCGCGGCCCGGGCAACGTTCGGGTAGGACTCGCCCCGCTGCTGGCGAAGCGTCGCC
>SXUH01000292.1 GCA_005791855.1 Bdellovibrionales bacterium | reverse complement strand
CTCTTCGACCGGGTAGGAAAAAAGCTAGTGATCACGGACTCCGGAACCTACGTGCTGAAGTACGCCCGGGCGATCAAGGATCTCGAGAACGAACTGATCTCAAACCTAGGTCACGCTAACCAGCTGATCGGGAGGGAACTCTCCCTTGGTGCGCAGGAATCGGTTCCGAAGTCGGTGCTCGCCAATACCCTCTCCACCATCCGGAAGGTCAGGCCCGTGAGCATCAAGGTGACCGAAGGGACCGGGGAGGAGCTCTTTAGCCTCCTCACGGAGAACAAGATCGACATCTTCATCGGGAACTTCAGACCCATGAGCGTGAGCAAGGAGCTCCTCTATAAGCCTCTGGGGAAGGAGCAGGTCTGCGTCTGGGGCCCGGAGGAGATGCGGCGGTTGAAGAAGAATTTCCCGAAGTCCCTCGAGGGACAGAACTTCGTCCTCCCCGGCCTCCATAACCAGCTCCGCCACGACTTCGAGAAGTTCATGCTCCAGCACGGGATCAGCTACAACGTCGCCATCGAAGCACAGGACACGGCACTTCAGAAAGAGCTCGCCGCGCGAGGTAATTGCCTGGTCCTCATCGGAGAGGAGAGCGCCCAGGCCTGGGTGAGCTCGGGCCGGCTGGTGAAGCTCGGGGAGCTCCCGGGGCTCAAGGAAGAGTACTGGCTCGGGATGGTGAGGAAGACCCTGGATAACGAGTACATCAAGTCCATCATGGACGTCCTGGAGAAGCACGGGTGAGTCACGTAGACAATGCTCCGAGCGGATGCAATACTTTAGCCATGAAAAATTTAACCCTCCTCTACTTCCTCCTCACCTCTTTCGTCGCAGCGGCGAAGGAGGAGCCCGTGCTGAAGGTCAAGACCAAGGCCCACGCCTACGTGGTGTCGAAGGTCGCCGAGGGGTTTGACGGGATCTGGGCCCTGGAGTTCTTAAACGATGAGGAGCTCATCTTCACCGAGATCAGCGGGAAGATCGGCATCCTGAATCTTCGTACCGGGCAGACCCGGAAGCTCGAGAACGTTCCCAGGGTCTACCACGAGGGGCAAGGTGGCTTGCTCGACGTCGCCGTCGACCCGGACTTCAAGCAGAATAGGAAGGTCTACCTCACCTACGCCAAGAAGGTCGGCGGACTTCAGACAACCGCACTGGCGACCTCGAAGCTCGATGCGGGGAAGGGACGGTTCGAGGAGTGGAAGGAGCTCTTCGTCGCGAGCCCGGCCTTTTCCACGAGCCACCACTTCGGCTCGAGGATGGCCTTCGACGGGGAGGGACACGTCTTCCTCACGGTCGGTGACCGGGGCCAGCAGGATCTCGCCCAGAGCCTCGAGGCCCACGCCGGGAAGGTCCTTCGACTCAACCTCGACGGCTCGGTACCGTCGGACAATCCCTTCGCGAAGAAGGCCGGAGCGAAGCCCGAAATCTGGTCCTTTGGCCACCGGAATCCTCAGGGGATCTTCTACGACGGAGCGACGAAGACTCTCTACGAACAGGAACACGGCCCCAAGGGTGGCGACGAGATCAACGTCGTCGTCCCGGGGAACAACTACGGGTGGCCCGTCATCACCCACGGCCGGGAGTACTCCGGCGGACCGGTCGGGAAGGGCATCAGTGAGAAGGAAGGGCTGGAGCAGCCACTGAAGTACTTCGTTCCATCCATCGCCCCGAGCAGCCTCCTGATCTACAGAGGAGGCAAGCTCGGATTCTTCAAGGATCGGTTCGTCTCGGGGTCCCTGGCCCTCCAGCACCTGAACCTTCTGGACGTGAAGGGCGCGGCGAAGGCTTGCGAAGACCGGCTCCTCCTGAATTTCGAGGAGCGGATCCGGGACGTGAAGCAGGGTCCGGACGACCTCATCTACTTTTCCACGGACAGCGGGAAGATCTTCGTCATCCGTCCCGCCGAGAAGGCCGTGGGCAAGGAAGGTAAAGACCTCACGAGCACCGCCGCCGCCAAAGGGTACGAACCCTGTGAGAAGCTCACCGAGGTCCAGCTCGGTTCTGCGCCCTAGATGGACGCTTCGGCCTATCAGAGGTTCAAGCTCGTCGTGGTCGGGATCCTGGGAACCTCGAAGGACGCCATCCACATCTACGTTGGTGTGTTCGCACTTTTTTTGACAATCTTACCTTCGAGGAAGGAGCCCCTCTCCCTCCGGCTTCTCGGACCCGGGTTCGTCCTCTCTGTCTTCATGGAAATCCTAGACATGCGGGATGATTGGAATCTTCTCGGGAGAGTCCGGCCGGTGGCTTCGATCCATGATCTTCTAAACACGAACCTCATCCCGGTGCTGATCTACGTTTTCCTGAAGAAGTACTTCGTAGCTAGAGAAGGGCCCCGCGAAGGGCCCTAGGCCATTCAATGTTTTCGTTTCACGTCTTCTCTGGCGTTCCATTCCTGGCTCGTCGGATCCTTCGAGCTGACGATCAGGTCATCGTCGTCAGCGTGATCGTCGAGCTTGATGTCGATGAGATCGTCCTCCAGACCATCGTCGTTCAAAAATTCTGAGTCCTTCTCGGCCTCTTCTGCCCGGCGGCCCCTTTGCCGACGGAATTTGTCTTCTTCTACTCCGGTGTTCTTGTTTTCCATGTTGTCCTCCCGTTTCTGTTGGAGAAGCAAACGCAGTACCAAGACACGATAGAGATAAGCGCGGGGATCTCTGTACCCATTCGTCGAAGCGTTGAAGCAAAAATCCCCATTTTTGACCTGTTGGATACAGCTCTCCTGGTGTATGAATTTAAGGCTATGAAAATTTCATCCTTCGCCGTCCTCCTCGCATTCCTTTCCCTCGTCTCCTGTGGAAAATCCGAGTCCTCTCAGAGGCAGAAAGTCCCAATCTCCCCGGAGGAGATCACCTTCCTACTAGAAAACCAGCGGATCGACTGTGACTCGGTGTCCGGCGGAAGGTGCCCGGAGGGACTGGCGAAGATCTTCATCTTAAACCTCCGGGACCGGAGGGATTCGCACCTGTGCACGGGTTTCCTCGTCACGAACAACCGTCTGGTCACCAACCACCACTGCGTCGCCACCGCGGAAGAGTGCGCGAGCACCTTCGTGAGCGTCTACGATGGTACCTCCACCGAGCACGCCAGATGCAAGAGCCTCGTCGTCGCAAAGGATGACGGTCGGAGGCTTAGCGAGAAGGTCGTCGACTACTCGGTGCTCGAGCTCGACCGGGAGTTCCCAGCGGTGGAGAAGTTTTCTGCCGCCGCTGCGAAACCAGGGCCGCAGGAGAGGCTCACGGCCTGGGTGATGGACCACTACGATGGCCTGAGCTCCAGGGTGACGGAGCTCGAATGTGCTGTGGATAACAGCTCCGGTCCCATCGAACTCGCAAACTGCCCGGTGATCCAAGGGAACTCCGGTAGCCCGTTGCTCAACTCGGAGAACAAAGTCGTCGGAGTCATCTGGGGGACTTCCGCGGAAGATTCGGTGACGGCGCAGATGCCTCTGGAGGCACGGAGGGCATTGGACGCGCACGCGTACGCAACGGACGTCGACCTCTTTGAACCCTATTTCGCCGAGTGATTATGCATCCAACCCCGCCCTCCTCCATCATCCCTGATGATCTCAAGAGCCTAATTTCGAAGGCCGTGAAGATCCTCGGAACCGCGGTCCAGGAGGTCTACGGAGAAGCTCTCTACAAGAAGGTTGAAGACCTCCGGATCAGGATGAAGGACGTGCGGGCCCAGCCGTCGACGGTGGTGGAGAGCGCCCTGAACTCCATCTACCTCGAACTCCGGGCGACGAGCAGCGCCGACCTCCACAAGGTGGCGAAGGCCTTCTCCCTCATGCTCGAACTCATCAACGCCTGCGAAGCCGCCTACCGGTCCTTCCGGCTTGCCGATTCGAAGCTCGAGGCGAGCAGCAAGCCCCACTCCCTCGTCTACGTGTTCACCAGCCATCCGACGGAGGCCCGGAGCAAGGACTTCCTCTTCCTCATGGACAAGGTGGAAGCGCTCCTCCTCCAGAGCTTCCGGACCGGGATCGAGGAGAGCGAAGAGAAGCTCATGCACCTCCTGCGGATTTCGCTGAAGCTCGACCTCGCCAACAACCGCAGGCCACAGGTGAAGGACGAAGCCGAACAGATCTTCCACATCGTCCTCGACCGGAGCATCCTCCTGGAGCAGATCGCGCTGAGGCAGAAGGGGATCAACGTCTTCTTCCGCACCTGGGTGGGCGGGGATAAGGACGGACATCCCAAGGTCGGCCCCGTGACCATGGTCCAGAGCTTCAACCTCTCCCGGCTCAAGCTCAGTGAGTTCATCCTCGAGCGGCTCAAGGAGTTCGAAGACGAGGTCGCGCTGGTCGACGAAGCGCTGGTGGTGAAGGTGCGGGCGCTGAAGCTCGAGCTCCGGAAGCTGAAGGTCGTCGCGACCAATGACGGAAAGAAGATCAAAGGCTTCAAGAAGAACTTCGAACAACTCGTGCTCACCGCGGCCAAGCGCAAGCTCCTCGCCCCCTCGCTGAGGGACGTGGAGAACCTCATCTGGCTCTACCCGGCACTCGTCGTCCCCCTGGAGATCCGAGAGGACCAGGAACTCATCCACGAGGCCCTGAAGAACCCCCGCCAGGCCATCGCGCGCATGCTCACCACCTTGAAGAAGGTCGGGTCGGGCCTGGAGAACAAGTGGTACGTGCGAGGGTTCGTCATTAGCATGTGTCAGGAAGCCGGCGACCTCCTCGCGGCCATGCGGCTCACCAAGAAGATGCTCGGGGCCTTCTCGCTCCCGGTGGTCCCGCTCTTCGAAAACGAGAAGGGACTCTCCAATTCGGTGAAGATCCTAACCCAGGCCTTCGGAGAATTCGACTTCGTCAAGGCCCACCAGAAGAACTGGAGCGGCCGGTTCGAGGTCATGCTCGGCTACTCCGACTCGAGCAAGGAGAACGGGGTCCTTCCGGGGCGGATGCTGGTCCAGAAGGCTCTCCTCGACCTGGAAACTTTCCTCCTCAAGAAATCCCTGACCCCGGTGTTCTTCCACGGCTCCGGAGGGAGCGTGAGCCGCGGCGGCGGATCGATCAAGGAGCAGATCGCCTGGTGGCCACAGAGCGCGCTTAACATCTACAAGGTGACGGTCCAGGGAGAGACGGTTCAGCGGCACTTCCACCAGCCGCTGATCATGCGCTCCCAGATCGAGAAGATCGTCGACGAGTTCGCCAACTACAAGCCGAGGGACCACAAGACCCCTCCCCTGGTCCCGGAGTTCGCAGGGACCATCCAGGCCGAGTACCGGAAGCTCGTCCGGGATCCGCTCTTCCAGGAGCTCGTCTCGAAGGCCACCCCCTATGACTTTTTGAACCTCCTGAAGATCGGCTCCCGGCCCACCAAGCGGGCGGGGAAAGGAAACTTCACCATCCGGGCCATCCCGTGGATCCTCTGCTGGACCCAGACGCGGCTCCTCCTCCCCATCTGGTGGGGCACCGGGACCGCCTGGGCGAAGCTCGATGAAGCCCAGAAGGTCGAGCTCAAGGCTTTCTACAAGACCTCGCCCCTCATGCACTCCTACGTGAAGAACCTCGGCTTCACCCTGGCCAAGATCGAGCTCGGAGTGTGGAACTTCCACGTCGAACACTCGGCCCTGGGTCCGGAGCTGAAGGAGAAGTGGAAGCGGGAGATCCGGGAAGAGCACGCGCGCGCGGTGGAGTTCTTCAACGACCTCACGATGAACGCGGAGTTCACCTGGTTCAGGCCAAAGCTCGGGGAGAGCATCGTCTTCCGATCGAGCATGATCCATCCGCTGAACGTGATCCAGAAGCTCGCCCTCGAGCGCCGGGACAACGTCCTGCTCCGGGAGACGGTGACGGGGATCGCCTGTGGAATGCTCACGACCGGGTAACTAGTCCTGGTAGTAGTTCTCCAGGATCGAGGGGAGCTGGGCTTCCTTCGAGTAGATCTTCGCTAGGATCTCTTTCTGTTCCGCGGTGAGGAACTTCGTCAGGGGCTGGTCGACCTTCTGCTGGAAGGACATGGCGAAGGCGATCTGCGCGTCCCATTTCTTATGGAAGCGCTTGAGGTCGTCGGGCCTGACGTACTCCCGCTCGTTGGCCCCGCCCTTGGCGCAGCGGAAGGGTTCGATGAGGTTGAGGGTCCCGTAGTCGTTGGTGATCTCCTCACCCTTCTTTATGTCCCGGATGGCGATCTCGAAGTCCATGGAGGTGAGGATGGAGTTCGGCTCGTAGCTGTGGTTCACGAAGCGGGTGAGGTCCCAGCAGAAGAAGTAGTCCCCCCGCCGGTCCCGGTAGGTGTACTTCATCAGGTTGTCGTAGTTCACCTCCGAGAGCTTCTCGACCTCGGCCGGCCTGAAGGCGCGGTCGAGTTCATCCTTCACCCAGGTGATGGTCCCGATGGGGATGTCCCGGGTGGCGTAGACCCCGTAGCCGATCTCGGGGGAAACGAACCGAAGTTCTGTGTGGGGATGGAGCATGTGATCCTCATTTCTTTGTATATGAAATGATAGCAAAACTCCGGGCGCTTTGTGGCAAAAAAAAGCCCCCCGGAAGACGGGGGGCTTGGATTTTTCTAGTGGCGGGCGTTTCGGTCTGAATCGAACCCTTTGGAATCGTAGCTCGGGCCCCGGGCCTGGTAGGAGCGCTTGTCGACTTCCTGGTCGGCGTCGTGGATCTCTCCCGAGTCGCTGGCCTTCCCGCCGCCCGTGCCGAAGGTCGATCGCCCCGGGTTCGCGCCGGAGTAGTTCGATCTTCGCTGTGGATCCTCGAAGGTCCCCTGGCTTGCGGCGAAGGTCTTCTCGTCGAAGGCCTCCCGCTCCGGGGTGTCTCCGTAGAACTCCGAAGCCTTGTCCTGGGCTTGGGAGGCCGCGGAGGTGCGGGGTTCGATCGGGCTCCGCTCGTAGGAGGTGGTCCCGGTGTGGTGGGTGAGGTCCTTATCCGTGTCGTTGTCAAACGAGGCCATCAGCCGGTCGAGCTTGGTCTTGATGTCTTCCCTGCTCTCACCGTATTTCTCTTCAACCAATCCACCGACGCGCTGGAGGTTCCCGCGTGTCTGATCGAGCTCGTCGTCGGTCAGTTTTCCCCAGAGGTTCTTGAGCCCGCCCTTGATCTCCATCCACTTTCCCTGGATTTGTTGTTCGTTAAGCATACACGTCTCCTTGTGAATCATTTCCTTTCTCGACCAGAAATAAGAAGCAGCTTGCGTGCCAACGGCGGAAGTTAATCCGACACAATTGGCCCGGGATCGGGCCAAATAGCTGCGGGGGAAGTTTTAGGTTGAGATTTTTTGGATGTGTCTGAAGGAATGGGATAGGAAAGATTGAACAGCTACATTTTCGTAAGGAACTCGACACAAAGAGTTGCAGAAACTTGCGACCTTACAGAATTTAATTAAGCAATCCCCGTGCCAAACGCCGAGTCCGTGGTCCGATTCTTGCAAAATTCAGGTGTCGCTCATCTATAAGGAGGCACTATGAGTACGAGTAAACTTTTAGATAACAAGAAAAGAAGTCACGCAGCGAAAGTACTTCAGAGAATGAGTAAAAGGGTCTCAGGATCGTCCGTGAACTCCACCAATGCTAAGAGTGAAACCAACGCTGATCGCCCCGATAAGGCACTCCTCGAGCAGTACAAGGTGATCCGCGAGGACATCATCAAACTCAAGGACGATCTGACGAAGGGTTACGGCATGGCGAAGGGGATGGTTGAAAAGAAAGGCATCCTGAAAGAATTATTGAACCGATTCTAGGCAGATGCGCGTCAGGGGCAAAGACCTTCTTTTTTAGTGAGACAAATCGACTCATGGGAAAGAGGAAGAATGCCCCGGTTT
>SXUH01000291.1 GCA_005791855.1 Bdellovibrionales bacterium | reverse complement strand
TCCAAAATTATTAATAACTTAGAAGATTGTCCCTATTTGACCAAAACGTAGACAATTGTACTCAATCCAACTACATTACATGACTTAAACCCTTAGATTCACACTAAGCTAGAGCTGTCATAGTTTTTGCATAGAGGGAGCTGAGATTTCTGTCTAAAAAGTAAGCAGACTTGTAGTTATTACAGTCATACAGACTAATTACGCAAGTCGTCGATTTTTTAGGCTAAACTTCGGGCACAAGAGTTTAATTCATTTGAGAGGTTTTTTGTGATCAAAGTGAAAAGTCAGCGTCGCAAGTTACAACCATACAATCCGAACCTCGGATTTATCGGAAGTGCGAAAGTGGATGTTGCCAATTACATCTTCTCTTCTCGAAGAAAGCGTGCCCCGTACATGCACTCCAAGGCCCTGGTGAAGAACCTCCTCACACGGGAAGTCTCGGTGCACCTGAAGGAATCGCGGAACCTCACCCGCTTCATCAAGAAGCGGGATCTGACGTTCCAGAAGTCCGACGAAAACGGAAACTACAAGATCTTCACCGTTCCGTGCACCACCACCATCGTCCCGCTCCAGAAGTCCGTCTTCAACACGATCGAGAAAGCGGCCCAGACCCTCATCGTCTCCCTCCGCTGCGTGATCCAGGACATCTACGGCTCGAAGTCCATCAAGGACTCCGGCTTCGTGAAGTCCCTCCCGGTCGAGATCAAGCAGATCTTCATCGACGCGATCAAGGAGTCGCCGAACTACTTCCCGCAGCTCCACCACCCGAACATGAAGAAGTACCCCTTCTTCGATAACGTCGGCCTGGACCTCGTCCTAGTGGAAGACTACCTCGAGCAGTCCAAGAACTTCGACGACATCCTGAAGTCCAAGAAGCTCGACAAGCTCCCGAAGCTCCCCTTCCGGATCCTCGAGCTCAACGCCGGCGCCCCGTCGGGTGCCTCGAACAATATGAACGTCCTCGAGGGCCACTACGAGCAGAATCCGGAGGTCCTGGATTCCCTTGGCCGGATGATGCCGAACGACCACTTCCAGGTCCTCGCGGAGACCTACCGGACCCTCGGTGAAGACTGGACCGGGATCAAAGACGGGATCCAGGTGATCCTCCCTCCGGGCGGGATGAACGGTGCGGCCCCGGAGATCCACAACCTCGCGGCTTACTCCGGGCTAGTCTACGCCGATCCGGTCCAGCTCTTCCAAGACGAGAAGGGCTACATCCGCCTGCGCACCATCAACGGTTCCAACCCGATCGTCACGGCCATCTACTCGCGGATCAACGCCGACTCCGCCCTCTTCGACGCGGACAAGGGAATCATCCTCCGGGACCCGGACACCAACGAGCCGATCTACCTCCGGGACTCCCTCAAGCTCGGGCAGGAAGGCGACGCTCCCCTGGTCCTCGACGTGAACGGAAATCCGATCCCGCTCCAGTCTGACTATGCTGTTCCAGGACTCCTGGACGCTATCTTGAACCGCAAGATCTACATGGGCGGCCTCAACCGGATCCTCGATAACAAGATCATCCTCGCCGCGCTGACGACCCACGCTCCGAAGTACTTCGCTGCCAAGCTCAAGGAGCTCGGCCTCTCCTCCGTGGGCCAGAAGATCGTCCCACCGGAAACCCTTCCGCCGAAGAAAGAGTCGGTGAAGGTCATCGAGCGCAACCCGAACGACTGGGTGGTGAAGGCGCCGAACCTCTCCGGCGGCTCGGGGATCTACATCATGAAGACCCTCTCGGAAGAATCGAAGAAAGAAGTCCTCAATAAGATCCGGAAGAACCCGTCCCACTACGCCTACCAGAAGCTCGTGAAGATCGCCCGGATCCCCGTGGCCATGAAGGACAAGCAGGGAACCCGCTTCGCCAACCTCGCGGCCGACATCCGGCTCTGGGTCTTCTACGGCGGCGGACCGAAGGCCCTCCCGAAGATGACCCACAACGCTCTGGTGAGGTACGCCCCGGAAGAGAAAGGACCGATGAGCTCCATCGTGAACACCTCCAAGGGCGGCGGCTACGCCCCGTTCGTGGTGATCGACGACATCGGAACCTCCGAGTCCGTTTCCGCGGCGGAATTCATCAAGGTGAAGACGCCGGTGCCGTTCCAGACGCACCTCCCGATGTTCGTGGCGGCCCAGCTCATCCAGGTGGCCCGCCTCGCGACGGAGATGTACAACCACCTGAAGAACGACACGGCCGACAACTACATCATGCTGGGCCTCTCGCTCTCGCTTAAGACCCAGTGCCGGGAAGTCCTGAGCTTCCTCAACCCGCGGGCCATCGAGCCGGTGTACAAGATCATCGACATGCTCGAGAGCAAGCAGTCCTCCCTGGACGTCGCCGCCTACTTCGAGAAGATCAACACTAACCAGATCAACCTCGTCACCGCGCTGGAAGCTCTCGAGAGCAAGCGCCAGCTCCCGAAGGGCTTCCGAGACATGATGGACGAACTCATCGTCCTGGACATGGACGTGGTCTACCAGAACTACACCATGGAGCACCGGAAGCACGACCGGAAGATCCTGAAGAACCTCAAGGACGCCATGGTCGAGAAGGCCCAGGGCGACAAGCTCCTCCTCAAGAAGTACACGCAGATCCTGGCGATCCTTCGCTCGAGCATCGAGGCGTCCTTCCCGAGAGAGAACATCTCCGGGAAAGCGGCCATCAACATGCTGAGGCTGATCGAAACCTTCATGAACATCTCCCGAGACCGCATGATCAACTCCGAGAAGGCCATCGAGTTCGCCAAGCTCTTCTCCACCGACATGGTCCACCCGGAGCTGAAGTTCGAAACCTTCGGCCTCTCCGAGGCGAGCCTCCAGAAGACCGACGACTTCTCCATCGCCTCCCAGAAGGAGTTCGCCACCGGCGAGTCCCTCATCGACTCGGACTACATCCCGGCCCACATCAAGGAAGCCCGGGCCGAGTGGATGGCCGTCCAGGCGGAGGCAAAGAAGCTCGAGCGCGACCAGCGCGGGGCCTTCCTCGCGAAGAAGCGCGTGGCCCACTTCAACAAGTTCCCGTTCCTCGCCCGCATGAACGACATCATGAAGTCGACCAACGTCGAGCTCTCGGAGCTCTTCGAGCTCCTGCCGGCCATGCCGTACGCTAAGTACAACCTCGAGCAGTTCGCCAAGAAGCAGGGCACGGCCCTCGAAGAGATCTTCGTGACCGACCTCACGCCGAACCGCATCTCCTTCCTCTCGTCCCAGAAGATCCGGGAGAACCACCTCTCCGCCCGCGAGGACGCGGGAGAGTGCTTCGCCAAGAAGCGGAAGTCCCACGGGCTCTTCTCCGACTCGGACATCTTCATCTGGGTGCGGAAGGAACTCGATCCGCTGACCCAGATCTACACCGCCGGACACGAAGTGATCCACTACCACCAGATCGACGAGACGACGAAGATGGAGGCCAAGGCCCTCTCCGACGGCGCCATCGCCCAGGCCTACTTCCTGAACTTCTACGGGAACTTCCTGGGGGTCTCGGCCGCGTCGCTGGAAGGCCTCTCGGTGGACATCTCGGTGGAGCGCCAGCCGCTCTACGGTCTGGCCGACCGGATCGTTCCGCACTTCTTCACCGGCCTCATCACCGAGATCCGCAACGGGATCAACGACTCCCGGGAAGTCTACGACGCCGTCTTGAACAAGTACGGGTCCCTCTTCGGCTACATGATGCCGAACTCGAACCAGGTGAAGGTGAAGGCCCTCCAGGAAGTGATCCCGGCCCTCGAGAACGCGAAGAACATCCTCTTCGCCAAGGAACTCGGGCTCGAGATCGGCTGGGACGAGATCCGCTCCGCTCTGCCGAGCGCGAACAAGGCACAGCTCCGGGCCTTCGGTCCGAAGATCCGGAAGGCGATCAAGAAAGCCTCTCCGGACTACGAAGCCCTGACCGCGATCGGGAACCACCAGTTCTACGGCGTGAGCTTCGCGCGGAAGGTCGACCTCTCCCGCTCGATCACCCTGCGGCCGATCCTGAGCACGATCTCCCTGGGCAATAGCTACAACCAGACCCAGCAGCAGCAACAGCAGTAATGAGGAAGCCTTGAAATGAGAACCGACCTACTCACCGCTGACGTTCCGAAGATCCAACCCTTCCTGGAGACGATTCTCCAGGACGGAGGCCGGGCCGCCTTCGGGATCGACGGCGCCATCACCGCCATCCGCAACCACAACGGGATGAGCGGCTTCGAGTACGAAGGCGCGGGCCTCTCCGGATCCCTCGCCGTGGGCCTGATCCTCGGCGGGACCGGGTTCGTCCTCCGGCGCGTGCGGATCCAGGCCGAAGGCCCGGAAGAGCGCTTCGACCACTTCAACCTGGACGGGGAGCTGACCTTCACCTCTGAGAAAGAGGCGCTGAAGGTCCAGTTCATCGACGCCTACGAGATGGACCTGAGCTGTCCGATCCTCAACCACTTCTACAACTTCCTGAACGTCGAGTACCTCCAGGCCTCGGAGGGGAAGTCGCACACGCTGCTCGTCCAGTCCGTGGAGCGGTTCCTCCGGACCGCCTACCGGTCGAAGACCGTCCGCCTCCCCATCCGGGACGGGGCTTCGGATCCGGCGATCAAGAACGTCTACAACAAGATCCTCAAGACGGAGATGGACCCGGTCCTCACCTGGGAAGAGCGGCACCTGGTCTTCGGCCAGCACCGCGCGGTCCTAAACAAGATCGTGAACACCAAGGTCCGTGCCCACCGGCTCTCGAAGGCCGCCATGAAGCTGGCGATCTTCGGGAAGAACGTCGGGAACTTCTTCGACCGCGTGATCGCCCGCCCCGGCAGCAACGCCAGTGGCCTCCTCTACCGCTACACCATCGGGAAGATCATCTGGTTCTTCCAGACCGTGAAGAACAACCTGGGCTACTCCGTGGCCCTGGCCGTCTACGGTCCGTTCACCTACTACTTCATCACCATGCCGATGAACCCGCACGCCATGCAGGCGGTGGGCCGGGTCCGGTCCGTCTACCTCGACGTGAAGACCGAGATTAGCCAGCTCCTGGACAAGGGGTCGGTCGCCGTCAACGACATGTCGTCCAAGGAAGCCTACGCCGACACCAAGCCGGCCCCGAAGCCGGGGACCGTCTCCGACTCCGTGAGCACCAAGAGCGCGGCTCCCGCGAAGGACTCCCCCGCCCTCGCCCACATCATCTACCAGTCGAAGATCACCACCGATCCGCAGGAGCCCCTGGTGCTGGGCCTCGGCAACGGTGTCAAGCAGAACGCGAAGCCGTCCTTCCTGAACCTGCTCATCTCCACCGACGTCCCGCTGGTGGACAAGCAGAGCTGGATGGAGCGCATGAGTAACTTCAAGCAGATGCAGATCGCCTACGAGGAGAACATCGAGTACGCCTCGCGGATGGGCCGCCTCGAGCAGCTCGAGACCCAGTACAACTTCCCGATGCAGGTCGAGAGCACCTGGGAAGAGCTCGAGCGCTACAACGCTCTGATCTTCAAGCTCCGCTCCGAGAACCCGAACCTCTCGGCGAAGATGAAGCAGTTCCTCTTCAACGAAACCAACCGGACCCAGCAGCTCCAGCTCTACCTCTGGGACCGCATGTCCCGCTTCATCCTGGACCAGATCTACGTGATGCTCGACCAGGACCAGGAGCAGAAGCGCAACGACTACTACGTGGGCCGGTCCTTCGTCTTCATGCAGGAGATGACCAACATCCTCTCCTGGCGCTACCAGAACCTCAAGAAGCCGGAGGGCTACGAGAAGATCCAGAAGCTCGCCGAGTTCTACAGCAAGAACCGCAAGGAGCTCGGCTCGGTGATGAAGAACCTCGAGGCCAACTCGGACCTCTTCAAGCAGAAGAACCTCCTCGACACCAAGGAGTTCCGCGCCTACATGAAGCGCCAGTGGGAGATCCTCTACCTCCAGAACTCGAAGGCGGAGGAAGCGTCGAACATGGGCCTCAACATGTACATCTGGTCCGTGCGGAACACCGTCTGGGTGCTCCAGAGCATCTACTCCGCCAAGCGGGAGGAGCTCGCCATGCTCGTGCAGCGGGACCTCTCCGGCAAGCTCTTCACGCCGGCCGAGATGCTCGCCCGGAGCAAGATATCTTTGATGTACGAAACCTTCCTCCATAACTTAACGTTAGAATACGTCGGGATCCGCGAAGAGATCATGAATCGTTTAGGGAAAGATATCGAGAGCAGTCAACGGATGACTGTGATCGAGAATCTCAAAGAGTTCCTCTCGGACAGAGAGAAGCTCGACGGGGTAAATATTGCTAACAACCAAAAAACTGCTGGGGCGGCCTTATGAAATTGAATCGAAGTTCTGTATCCTCTCAACTCCTTATCCTGGCCCTCGCGGCCCTGGTCCTGATGTTCATGGCACAGGTTGCCCGCGCGCAGTCCCGGCACACGCCGTCCCTCGCCCGGAACTCGAACCTCCAGGGGATGAACCAGAGCCAGAGCCAGAACAACCAGGGCAACGTCATCCAGATCGGGATGCCGCAGAAGAGCTTCGGCAGACGGCTCCTCGACCGCACCTCCCTGACCTACTACCAGCAGTTCCTGGGGCCCACGGCTTCCGGGCCCTCGACCGAAACCTACAACGTGTTCCAGGAAGGGCGAGCTCCCCTCCAGAGCTTCCACGCCGCGAACCTGCGCCACGAACTCACTCCGAACTGGGCCATCGGGGCCACGCTCTCGGCGGTGAACGGGTACACCGAGGAAGTCCAAACCAAGACCGGGGTCAACCGGCCGGACGCGGAGTTCTTCAACGCCCGGGCCTACCTGAGCCTTCCGTCCTACAAGGTGTCGAACCTCGGGACGCTCTTCACCACCGCTTCCTACGAAGCCCCGACCTCGAGCATCTCCCGCAACGATGAGATGCGCTACGGGTGGGTGCTGGCCCAGAGCTTTAACTTCAACCTGCCGAACCCGCACTGGTCCGTGGGTCTCTCGCACCAGATCTACCGGATCTACTACAAGAGTAACATCAAGGCCCCGCAGGGCCCGGGCTTCAACTACACGGCACTCCAGACCATGATCGTGAGCGGCGGTCCCTACGCCAACTACCGGTTCAATGACAAGTGGTTGTTCACTTCGAGTGTCATCCTCGACTGGGACCAGAAGGGCCCGCAGACCGGATCCCGGGAATGGAACAACAACCTCCCGCACCGGGGCCGGGTCGGCTTCTCCTACTTCCCGAAGATCAAGTACCTCTCGAGTGTGGGGATGTTCACCCAGTCTAACCTGAAGTTCAGTCCCTCGACCACCGCCTTCGGGGCCGACTTCACCGTCCGGTTCTAACCAAGCGACCTTCTTGCCCGCTCCGTCCCTCCGGACGGGGCGGGCTTTTTTTTTGCAACCTCGCCAGACACCTCGAGTAAAAAATTCCCGCCGCTCCAATAAGAAGTGTTAATTTTTCGGGCGCTGCTACTATACCTAAAAGTCGACTCAGGTGAGGAAAACCTATGAAGCTCTTAATCGGTGTGGCTCTGGTCTGGGGATCCGTCCACGCGCAGACGAATTCGTACCCCTTCAAGCCCTACGAGACCTCCAGGATCGAGGCCCGCCTCGAGGCCCTCACCGAGGGCCAGGACTACGTCTGGAACATCCACGAGATGGAGCGCCGAGGTCTCAACAAGGCCCGGACGAAGGTCCAGCCCTGGGGCGGCTCCTACTGGCCACTGCGCGCGGGGCTCGCGGCCAACACCTACCAGGACAAGGACTACAATACCTTCATCTTCAGCCTGGACAAGCACCTCAACTACCACAAAAACATCAGCGACTTCAAGAAGCGCTCCCGGGAAGTCTACCCGAAGATCTACACCCTGGAGGAGAAGAAGCTCGCCAAGCTCGCGCCCACCGAGAAGTACGACCTGCTCCTCGGAGATACCTCCTTCGACCTCACTTCGCGGATCTGGGACTACACCGAACGCTACGGCGCGAACAAGCAGTGGTCCTTCATCTCGAGCATCGCCATGCCGAACGGCTACAAGGTGAACAAGGCCAACGACGTGATCGAATCCTGGGAAGGGATCTGCCACGGGTGGGCGATCGCCGCGGGCCACTACCCACGGCCGGAGAAGACCGTCGTCGTGACCCTCCCGAACGGAAAGAAGCTTCCGTTCTACCCCAACGACATCAAGGCCCTCGTGTCCCTCATGTGGGCCAACTCCCTCATCCAGAACGACGTGCTCTTCGAAGGGACCCGCTGTAACAAGAAGAAGCCGACCCGGGACGAGTTTGGCCGCTACACCGATCCGGAGTGCGCCGACGTGCACCCGGCGATCTTCCACACCGCCGTGACGAACATCCTCGGGATCGAAGGCCGGAGCTTCGTCGTCGACAAGTCCTCCGAGCTCACCATCGCCAACCAGCCGGTGGCGGGCTACGAGCTCGTCTACTACAACCCGAAGACCGGTGACGAGGGCCCGCTCTCGAAGAGCCTGCTCTCGATCAAGGAGTACGGCGAGAAGGACCGGTTCCGCGCCTCGCGGAACAAGGACGCCACCCACATCGTCGGCGTGGACATGAAGCTCTTCTACGTCGACTGGGAGTTCCCGAAGAAGGCGGAGACGAACCTTCCGAAGGACGACAAGGTCGGCGACATGGACTTCAACTACGACCTGGAGATCGACGCCCGGGGGAACATCGTCGGAGGCCAGTGGCGCGTGAAGCGGACCGGGGGCGCCTCCGCCTTCGACAGCAAGACGGGCCAGCCGGACTTCTTCTGGGTCGTCCCGAAGAACTGGAAGAACTACTTCCGACCACTCCCGGGGCTCCCGAAGTGGAACTTCGAGCAGGACCCCGTCGCCCCGGAGGAGATCCGGGCCGCGGCCAGGGCCGCCCACGGCTTCACCTACGAAGAGAGCGAGAAGTACCTGGGCTTCAGGCCGACCTGTCCGGTGGTTCCGGTCAACGGCACCGGCGGGCTCCTCTGGGTAGACTGCGAGCTCCGCACGCCGAAGCCCCAGCCCCTGATCCAAATCATCGACCGCCTGGTGGACCTTTCCAGGAAATAGAGGACACATGAAAAAATATCTTTTCTCCCTGACCCTCCTCGCCTCCCTCGCCCACGCCGTCGAGCCGATCCCCGAGAACGAGAAGACGGCCCGGCTCCTCGAAGGGCAGAAGGAGATCACCTCCCTGACCGAGATCCAGAAGCGGGGCCTGAACTCCGGGAAGACCACCCTCGACCTGTGGTCCGGAAACTTCTGGCCCCACTACCATGGTCTGCTGGCCGCGCGCTACCGGGACCCGCACTTCGCGGTCCTGAACAGGCCGGACCCGACGGAGGAGCAGGCCAAGGCCATCTTCAAGAAGTACAAGGAACTCAAGACCAAGCACCCGCTCTACGCCTACTCCGGGAAGGAGGACATCCTCTCGCCGGCGGAGAAGTACGACCTCCTCGTCGGGGACCCGCAGATGACCCTCACCAAGTACTCGACCAAGCTCAGCGACGAGAGCGAGATGAACGAGTGGCGCGGGATCTGCGACGGCTGGGCGGCCGCGGCCCAGAAGATGCCAAGGCCCGTGAAGAAGGTGACCCTCAAGACGCCCTCGGGGATCCCCGTGACCTTCTACCCGGAGGACATCAAGGCCCTCGGGTCCCTGCTCTACGCTCGCGCCCAGGATGAGGTGATCTTCCTCGGCGAGCGGTGCACCGGTGGGATGTTCAAGTCGGGCTGCAAGGGGACGAACCCGGGGACCCTCCACCGGGCGCTGGTGAACCGCGTGGGGAACCTCGGGAAGACCTTCATCGCGGACGTCTCCCCCGGCGGCGCGGTGTGGAACTACCCGGTCGAGAGCTACACGCTCACCTACTACAACGTCTTCACCGACGAGGACGGCGCCACCTTCCAGGACGCCCTCGAGCTCTTCGACAAGAAGAAGGGCTTCAAGAACGCCGACAAGAGACACAAGTCCACCTACGCCATCGTCGGCGTCACGGCCGTGGTGAACTACAAGAACATGCGCCCGGCGAACCTCCTGGACACGGATGGCCCGGAGAACGACAAGATCCTGACGAAGACCTACTACTACGACCTCGAGCTCGACCGGAACATGAACATCCTCGGCGGAGAGCCGGTGGAGAAGAACATGCCGGACTTCATCTGGGCGCCGACGGACACCGCCTACCCGCAGACGGTGGTGGAGAAGTTCGCCGACGGGAGCTCGACGCTGGTGAAGCTGTCGCAGGACTCGGCGAAGTACGGCCAGCCCCTCACCGCGATCGTCGAGAAGCTCTTCGAGGCGTCGAAGAAGTAGGCCGGGCGGCCTACCGGAGGCCCTGCCGCGAGAGCTCCTTCCGCACGAGCTCCTTGACGACGTAGCCGATCCCGTAGGGAACCGAGTCGTGCTCGGCCGCCGAGGCGTGGTCGAAGCCGAGCTTGTGGAGCCACTCGTGGCAGAGGTTCGCGGCCACTTCGTTCAGGGTGTAGGCCCGGAAGTACTTGTTGTTGACGTGGATGAGGTTCACGCTCGGCGAGGTGTAGCCGATGACGGTGGAATTGTTCTTCTCGTAGAGCTTCAGGAAGAAGTTCATCTCCCCCGGGGTCTGGGGTTGGAGCTCCTCGCGGCCCTCCATGAACTTCCGGTAGATCTCCTCGTTGGAGAGCCCGAGGTTCGAGGCGAAGGCCCGCTGGCCCCGGCGGTTCTTGAAGTTCACCACCCGGTCCTTGAACTCCTCCGAGTTCACGATGGCCTCCAGGAGCGCCAGGGCGTCCTTCATCTTCTTCGCCTGGGCTTCCTTGAAGTCCTGGAGCTTCATCGCCACCACCCGGAGGTGCTCCTGCTGGACGAGGGCCGGCGGAAGATACCCGGCCTCCCCGTCGCCGAAGGCGCGGGCCACTCCCGGGGCCCGGTGGTCGTGGGCCTCTCCGGCGAAGGCCGGGGAGAGCTGGAGAGCGAGGGCGATGGCGAGGCTGGTGACGGCGGTTCTCATGACGGCAAATCCTTGTTTTCGTAGTTTCCCCTCTCATCGGTGCGGAGGGGCCCGGACTGGAAGGATCTAGCCGCGGAAGCCGGTCGGGAAATTTTTACCTTGAAGGTTGAGCTGGGTCGGGATCGGTGAGACGCTATCGCCTATGAAAACACTCAGCTTCCTCCTCCTCCTCCTCGCGACGACCTCCCTCTGGGCAAGGCCCGTGGTCCTCGTGACCTACTACGACCCGTTCAACAAGGCGCCGCTGAACAACTCGGAGACTGTGGCAAAGCTCGTGGCCGAGAAGCTCAAGGACTCGAAGGACGTGGCGGTGAAGCTCTGTCCTCTGAACACGATCTACGACAAGGCCTGGGACCAGCAGGAGGCCTGCATCAAGGCCCTGCCGGAGGAGCCGAAGCTGGTGCTCGGCCTGGGAGAAGCTTTCTGCGAATTCAAGGTCGAGCTCGTGGCGAGGAACTTCGACCTCACGACGAATGCCCCGGACAACGCCGGGGTCGCGCGGACCGGCAGGCCCATCATCCCCGGGGCGACCTACGCCTTCGGCTTCACCTATCCGCTAGCGGACATGTACTGCGCCCTCCACAAGCGGGACCGGAAGCTCATGAACGTCTCCAACAACGCCGGGAGCTTCGTGTGTAACAACACCGCTTACCAGATGACCTACAACTACCCGGAGACGACCTACGGGTTCATCCACGTCCCAAGCTACCACTGCCCGGACATCAAGAGCACCAACTACCGCGTCGTCGACAACCTGAGCGACATGATCCTCACCGGCGCGAAGGTCGAGAGCCCGGGCCGGCTCCCGGTGTTCAAGAAAGAGCTGAAGTACCTGCGCAAGCAGGCCGACGGCGTGGACGAGTGCAGGCACGAGTTCTACGAGCGCGCTAGAGGCATCGACGAGAAAAGCTTCTGGTCAAAGATAAAGCCACTGTGAACCCGTTCTTGTAGAACCCTCCCACGAAGAACTTGTTCCCCGCGCTCACGACGTAGGGCTCGCGCCGGGTGGACTTCTCCCGCGCGCCGACCCGGACCGTCGCCGTGCTCAGCGGAGGGAGCCCGAGCAGAAGCCGGTCCTGGAACCGCCGGTGCAGGGCCTTAAGCTCGGCGAGCGGAGCGAGTTCGTGCCGGACCTCCTGCGTGGAAGAACCCAGGAGGAGCTTCCCGAGCCGGCAGTTGTAGATGAGATTGTCCCCGTCGAAGGTTAGGGAGAAGGACTCCCGGGTGAGGTCAACCTGGTGGAACTCGAGGTAGGCCCCTTGGACGAAACGGGAGCTCGAGAGCCCTGGCTCCGGGGAGAGCTGCTTCCAGAAAGAATTGTAGGCGCCGCCGGCGAAGACGACCTTGTCGACGAGGAAGTCGTTCTTTTCCTGGGTCGAGAGTCGGATCCGCTGGCCTTCGTCGATGGCGGTGACGAGCTCCGGTCGGACCTCCAGAGGAAGGGAGAGCTCCGCCTGGGCCTGGAGCCAGCCGAGGTAGGACGGGGGATCGACGAGGTACGCGGTCTCCGTCTGGGCCCAGGCGGGGGCCTTGAAGGAAAGTCCCGCGCACTCCCGGACCTGGGCCGCGCCGGGGTATCGGGCTTTGAAGGAGTCGAGCTTGCTGGTCGCCGCGGAGATCTGGGTGATGGTCTCCACCCCACTGGGCGTAGCGGAGCTCACGTGTTCCTTGAAGCACGCGAAGCCCTCGTAGAGCAGGTCTCCCAGAGGAGACACGCCCGCCTCCACTCCCCGTCTGGCGACGACGGCGGTGGAGCTCAGCGAGCAGGAAGGAGCGAAAGAGTCAGAATTAAAGACGTAGATCTTCTCAAAACTTTTTCCTTCTTTTGCACGAGCAGAAAGGAGG
>SXUH01000290.1 GCA_005791855.1 Bdellovibrionales bacterium | reverse complement strand
TTGTTATTCCGCAGTACCTTCCAGGGCTTTTTTTCTAACGGCCGAGTACTCAGCTTGCTCGGAGTAGCGCTTCGAGAGGAGGGCGTACTCCTGGGCCTTGCTGAAGTACTTGCGACGGTAGGCGGACTTCGCTTTGAGGTAGTAGTCTTCGGCTTTTCGGAAGAGGGAGGAGGCGTGGACGTCGGCGCCGGCTTCTTTGGCCGCGAGGAAGGCGGCCTGGGCGAGACTCATTTCGTGCTTAGGTCGTGTGGTGACTAGACCACACGACACTAAGACGAGTAAAAAAACGATGAAACCTAGCTTCATTAACCTTATTTAGCAGTAATGACGAAGTTCGCGCGGCGGTTCTGTGACCAGGCGGATTCGTCGTGGCCTTCGGCCTTCGGACGCTCGTTTCCGTAGGAGATCACGGAGAGGCGCTTGGACTCGACACCCTGGGCGACGAGGTAGTCGCGAACGGCTTTGGCGCGTCTCTCGCCGAGGGCGAGGTTGTACTGACGTCCACCGCGCTCGTCGGCGTGGCCTTCAACCTGGATGTCCACGGAACCGTTGGTCTTGAGGAAAGCGGCGTTGCTCTGGAGCGCGGCCTTGCCTTCCGAATCGAAGTTCGAAGAGTCCACGGCGAAGAACACGGTCTGGAGTCCGCCGGCGGTCTTGGAATCGGAGTCTCCGTTCAGGTCCAGGGTCAGTCCGGCGTTCCGTGAATTATCCGCACCGGTGGCAGCGGCATCGTCTTGAGTGTTTGTCGGTTTCTTAGAAGCACAACCTACTGCGAGTAAGCCAACCATTAGAGTTGTGTAAAAAGCACGTGTAACCATGGAACTTCTCCTTTAAAAATATCGAATGAAGCGTTTAATTAAATAACACCGACATTATGCCGAGAATAAACTACTTTTAGAAGTGAAATTGGAGGCTAATCTCCACAAAATTAAGAATTTAGGTCAAATAACTGACAAAAGACCTGCTTCACACTCAACGTGTGCTGCGGTATTGACGCGTCAACTTACGATAAATTAAGAGACAACTTGGCATTATCTTTTTGAGATTCTATCATTTAGGGGAGTGGTTAAAGATAGGATTTTTTTAACTGACTCACGTTCTAAGAGCCCATCCTTCGCGATGGGCTTTTATTTTCTAGTCGTTCAAAGACTCAAAGATCAGAGTGGAAATCGTGCGCATGCTGATGCTTGCCAGGGTGTCGTAGACCGGATTGAGTTCGTAGATGCCCATCACCGGCTGGTGGTCGAAGCCCAGGGCCACGTACCGCCGCCACAGATCTAAGACTTCCCGAAGGCAGAGGCCCTGGGAATTCACAGCACTCACTCCCGGAACCTCCGCGGCGTTCAGCGCGTCCGCGTCCAGGCTGAAGACGACCCTCGTCTTAGGCTTGAGGACCTCCTTGATGGATTGGAAGAACGCCGAGAGCTTCTCCGGAGTGAGGTCCCGTCTCCAGAGGACGGACTGGTGAGATGGCTCCAGAGATTCGAGGGTCGAGAAGGAGTTCGCGAACGGGTTCAGGCCGATCTGGAAGAGCCGGAACCCCTCCCGGTGCTGACCGGCGAACTGCCGGAAGGGAGTTCCGGAGTGAAACGATTCGTCGGTCCGGGTGTCCGCGTGGGCGTCGATGTTGATCACCACCAGGTCTCTCCCCGGTTCCCGCAGGGCCATGAGGAGCGGGTAGATGTGGTCGTGCCCGCCGCCCACGTGGAAGATCCGGGCACCGGGGAAGGTCTCCAGGGCTTCTCTTATCCGCCCCGCCTCGAGCTCCTGGGCCCGGGGGAAATCCACTTCCTCAGCTTCCGGCGAGGAGACCTCGACCGCGCGGAAGGAGAGGCCCCGCAGGTTCTCCGTCTGCGTGAGCCGCTTGAAGGTCGCCAGCAGTGACCTCGGAGCGAACCGGGCCCCGTTCCTCCCGCCGTTCCTCACCACTCCCTCGTCCGTCGAGCTCGTGAGGAAGAGGGAGGTGGGCGTCTTGCTAGGCGGGGCCTGGAAAAGTGCCCCCACCGATTCCGCAAAGCGCTTTTGTGATTGAGAGTTAGCTGGCTTCGACATAAAATGATCTCATTTCCCCATTGGTATGAAATGACGTTGTCAAACTTTGACTGGACTGACAAGAACTCTGTGAAATGGTTTATCATGCATCCCACGGGGCACCTGGGTCCGTATTCGTTGAACGCCTTGATCCATTTCCTCTCGAAGGGGCAGATCCAGGAGGACGTCAACGTCTGGGCAGAGGGCCTGATCGATCCGATCAGTCTGCGGACGGCGATCGACGGGAAGCCGGAGGAGCCCGGGCCGCCGGGGGCGATCCCGGGGCCCACGGCCGAGGAGGAGTTCGAGATCCCGCCGCCCCTTCCGCCGCTCCCGAGCGACGACGAGGACCCGGCTTTCGCCCCCCCGCCCGACCTCACGGACGGCACGCCTCCACCGGAACGAACCCGGAACCTCTACCCGTACGTCTTCGGTTCGGTGGTCACCCTCGTCGTCGTCCTGTTCACCTTCTCGGAGATCATCAGCTCCCGGGAGAAGATCGTCATCCGCCGCTACCCGAAGATGACCCCCGCGCTCCACCAGCAGATCTCGAAGGACCTGCGCTTCGACGGCTGGGACAAGAAGCTCTTCTTCAAGGAATACGCCTCCCCGGACCTCTCCCACGTCTGGCTCGTGACCGCGGGGTTCCAGCGCTGCGAGCTCGAGGCCGAATTCACCTCGCAGCCTGGGAAGCTCCTCGCGATGAAGGACGAGAGCATCTCCTTCAAGAGCCGGGCGAAGCTCGAGGGCCACGTCGCGGAGTTCTCGCGCTTCGACTTCACCGCCGGGAACAAGCTGAGACCCGGCCTCTACACCATGAACCTCACGGCCTCGCAGTGCGAGTGGGACGGGTTCGTGCCGAAGCTCGCCAACTGGCTCCGCAGCCCCGACCGGAGCTACCGGGCGAAGATGAACGTCATCCTTTTCTCAAGGGGAGCGAAGGAGTTCAACCAGATCCTGAGCAACCTGATCCGCAAGAAGGTCGACGCCGAGGCCCTCAACCAGAACAAGGAAGAGGCCTTCTGGCAGGACCTCCAGCAGAAGCTCCAGACCCTCCTCGCGATCAGCATGCAGATCGAACAGCTCTTCCTGGACTTCGTGGAAGACCAGAACGCCTCGCCGAAGGCCCTGAAGCCGCTGGTCGACACCTACACCAAGCGCTACGGCCACTCGCTGACGAGCTTCGTGGTGTCCAACGAAGCCTGGTTCAAGGAGATGGACGTCTCGTCCATGAAGGATCCGTCGCGGAAGCGGAACTACGAGATCGTGATCCGGATGACCACCAAGAACATCGGCTTCGAGGCCATGAGGATCATCGAGGGCCTACAGGGGATCAAGGCCCAGCCGGGCCCCGTGGAAGTGAAGAAGCTCAGCGCCCGCGTCCGCCAGGCCTTCTCCGAGCTGAAGAAGCAGATCAATCAAAAGATAATTCAGATATCAGAGGATCGCTCGAGGTAACTTCCATGGCCCGCTCGAGCTGGAACTCGCCCTTGGGACTCAGGCCGAGCTTTCCGCCCCAGGCGGTGACGTCGTGCTCGAAGATCATGGTGAGGCCCTTCGCCTGGATGAACTTGTAGAAGTCGGTCTTGTCCACCGTCGTCCTGCCGGGGGCGATGTCGTAGCCCATGACCCACGGGACGGGCACGTGGTGGCTCGTGGGGACGAGGTCGGCCATGTAGATGAACTTCTCGTCGTACGGGTGGACGAGGTAGGGCGTGTGTCCGTGGGAGCAGCGGAACCTGATCACGTCCGCACCGTCTCGGAGGACCTCGCCCTCTTCGCCGGTGAGCCAGTGGAGCCGGCCCTCGGCGTGGGCCCTTTCGATCAGCGGCTTGAAGTATTGGCTATGGAATGAACCCGTGTCCCGCTGAGTTGGATTGAGGGCGTACTCGTAGTGATTCTTGTGAACGTGCAGGGTCGCCTTCGGGAAGACCTCGACGTGCTCCGAGGTGGTCTGGCCCAGTCCTCCGACGTGATCGAAGTGAAGGTGAGTGACGATGAGGTCTGTTATGTCATGGGGCGCAAGCTTGCATTTCTTAGACAGTAGCTCGATGAGAGGATTTTTCTCACCTTGGATCCCGAATCGGTCATCGAATTTTGAACCGTGGTAATCTCCGATACCTGTATCCACTAGAATATTTTTATGTGCCGTTTGGATGAGCATGACACGTAGACTCAAAAGGATTCGATTCTGTTCGTCTGCGGGAATGGCCCGTGACCAAAGCGGCTTAGGAATGATTCCGAACATCGCTCCACCATCGAGCTTAAAGACTGCGGGATGAAGCGCGAAATATTTTTTCATGTGAAGTCCTTCTAGCAATGACTGGCTGCGCCTCTATCATGCATCCTGCAACTTCTGTTTTTCAAGACCTTTTCATTGATAGAGCCCGTAAAATGTCTATAATGTGGTGACTCTGTCATCTATTTATCGAATTCATTTAAGGAGCACTAATGAATATTCATGAGTACCAGGCCAAGGACCTGATGCGACAGTTCAATATCGCCTGTCTCAAGGGCGGGGTTGCTGAAACTCCGGAGCAAGCGGTAGAAGTCGCAAAAAAACTGGATGGAAAAATCTGGGTCGTCAAAGCTCAGATCCATGCAGGTGGGCGAGGAAAGGGCGGCGGGGTCAAGCTTGCGAAGTCTCTCGATGAAGTGAAGAAGTACGCTTCCGAGATCCTCGGCATGCAGCTCGTGACTCATCAAACCGGTCCGGAAGGGAAGAAGGTCCTGAAGGTCCTCGTGGAGCAGGGGTGTGACATCGACCACGAGTACTACTGTGGGATCGTGCTCGACCGCTCGAAGGGCAAGCTCGCCATGATGGTTTCCACCGAAGGCGGGATGGAGATCGAAAAGGTTGCCCACGACCACCCGGAAAAGATCATCAAAGCCTACATCGACCCGGCCACGGGGTTCACCCCGGCGGCGGGACGGAAGCTCGGCTACGCCCTTGGCCTCAAAGGCGAAACACTCAACAAGGCCATCAAGTTCTTCGAAGGCCTCTACACCCTCTACGTCAGCAAGGACTGCTCCATCGCGGAGATCAACCCTCTGGTGACCACCAAGTCCGGCGACGTGCTGGCCCTGGACGGGAAGCTCAACTTCGATGACAACGCTCTCTTCCGCCACCCCGACATCGAAGCCCTGAGAGACGTGACCGAGGAGTCCGCGCAGGAACTCGAAGCCGGAAAATACGGCCTCTCCTACATCTCCCTCGATGGGAACATCGGGTGCCTGGTCAACGGCGCGGGCCTCGCCATGGGAA
>SXUH01000289.1 GCA_005791855.1 Bdellovibrionales bacterium | reverse complement strand
CGCGACGGAAGCGGATAACATCTACTGTAACAGTCCGAGCACCCTCAAGACTTCCGTCAAGAGATGGGCCGTGTCCGCGCGGGTCTCCCCGCTCATCAAGGAGCTGGGGTCACCGTGGAAGCCGGACCTGAACCAGTCGGTCTGTCTCGGTTCAAATGGCCAGGGGACCCTCATTAGATCTCCCGCGGCCCTGAACCTCGCGGTCCAGGGGCTACCGCTCCACATCGACCTCTACCACGAGGCGAACTGCACCGGTTCGTCCCACGAGGTCTCTTACTCCTTCCCGCGGGGTCTGGGCGCAGACTACCTTCAGGATCCGGTGACCGAGTTTCGTCAGGAGAAGATCCTGGCTTCCGGGACGACGACGAACTACCTCTACCTCGCGATGAACAAGACGCGGAGGGGGACGAGTTCCTTCGGTTCCCTCCTTCCGTCGATTAGCTGCGGTGGGGGAACCTGCGTTTCGACCCCCACCCTTCCCGGGTCCGTCGACGTGGTCGCGGGTAACGGGACACGGTACTTCCTCGGTGAGAAAACCGCTTCCGAGAACTGCGGCACACTCTCCTGGAGCGGAGGAACGATGCCCGGGAACTGCTCCGAAGGGAACATCGAGAATTCTAAGGATAAGGTCGGTCTCTTCATCCACATGTCAGCCGCAGCCCTCGGTGCCTGCTCGACCTCTTGCACCTTCCAGTACCGCTTCGACGCCTCGGATCCGTACCAGAACCTCGTCGTGCGGTACTCAACGTCGCCGATCGGCTTCGCCTTCGACAACCTCTTCCGCTCCCTTGGCCACTACCAGTCCAACATCGTCCCCGCGACCTTGCATAACTCCATCTTCACGCTCGCCGACCAGAACTCCGACTTCGGGAAGCTCCGACGAGCGCGAGAGGTCCTCGGTCCGGATGGCCCCGGGGGCGTCCTCGGTAACGTGACCTGCGACCCGGCCATGAAGCGCGAGGAGCGGATCAACTTCTTCGAGGACGGGCAGCTCCGGACCTACCGCGTCCTGGCCGTGGGCCGGCAGGCGTCCGGCGTCTCTCACCCGATCCCGAAGTACATCTGCGAAGACCTGAATCCTGAGGCCACGAGCTGTCCCACGTCTCCGGTCTACGACGTGGTGATGAGAGTGCAGCGGCTCAAGAACCTGGTCTGGGAGACGGAGTCCGTCACTAAGCTCCTCTGCTCGAGGAAGATCGGGGAGATCGAAGAACAGGATTCCGACAGCGACGGGAGCTACAAGGAGCTCCTCTACTGGAACACGAACGCCGACGCCATGTCTCGCTACGAGGTCTACGCCTCCGGGAAGGAACTAAACGCCTCTGGCGGGGTGAAGGGCTACCACACGGAGTACGAGCGCGCGGAGGAATCGACGACGACGAAGGTCCTCGTGGACAGCTTCCGCTTCTCCTCCCACTTCAACTCCGCGACGAACAACTTCAGCCAGCACGTCGACTACACGAGGGCTGGGATCGCTGCGGGCCAGATGAGCTACACGCACAAGCATGGATCCACCGTGCACATCGACCAGCCGCTATCCCTGTTCACCGACGCTTCCCACTCCGCCTTCGAGCGGAATACGAGTCCGACGAAGTCCATGACCTACGCCACGAGTCCGAACGGATCGTACGTGGTCCGGGCCTACTACGAATCCGGGAAGATGAAGTTCCGCCACGTGAGTCCGGCACCGAGCATCACCATTCCGGATGCGACGTCCGGCGTGCCTCTCGTGACGAAGCTCGCGGTGAACGACAGCGGGATCGTCGTCGCCTGCTGGATCGTCAACACGACCTTCGACAGCTACTGCCGGATCTGGGACGGAAGCAGTTCCCTGCCCCTCACCATCGATACCACCAACGACGTCTTCCAGCTCGACGTCGTCCTGAAGCCGGATAACAACTTCTACGTCACGACCATAAAGAACATCGCCGGTGACGAGTTCCTCCAAACTGTTGCCTATGACCTCACCCTCACACCGACCCCCTGGACGGATATCCCGGTTCCACCGGCGACCGTGATCGACACGGAGATGTTCGAAGGCGAGCTCCTCCGCGCCTGGGTGCAGGCCGGAGCATCGAACCAGGAGATCCATTTCAGCAGACAGGGAGCCTTCGCCGGGGCGCCAACCTTCGACACGGCCTTCCCTCTCGGGGATCCGGTCGACGAAGTGACGATCAACACCGGAGGCTACGATCCCCTGATCTCCGTCAGCGGGAACCTCGCTGGAGCGAACTACGTCGAAGTCTTCCGTCTCAACCATAGCAACAGCGTGTTCAACCAGGCGTCCTATTCGAACATCCACATGGTTTCCGAGATGGCAAAGCCAAGGTGCTTTTCCCTCACCGCTCCGGTCTACCTCGATCAAGATGGGACGGACTGCCCGATCCTCCAGGACGCCTCCTTCGCTCCTCCGGTTAAGCCAGCGTTTAGGAAAAACTTCGAATCTCTAAACCCGACAACCTTTGACACCGTCTTTAGAAACGCTAATGATTTCAAGAACTAGTAACTTTTACACTGCGCCCAATTGGAACTTTTCAATCCATTATTTCAACTTGTAAAACCCCCTTTAATTAAAAGGGGTTTTTACATGAAATACATCTCACTGATGTCCTTGGGACTCGTCTTCTCCATGACATCCTTCGCCCAGGAAAGTGCGGCGATCTTCGAAGGCTGGAAAGGTTTCTCGAACCCGGAGATCATGCTCTCCGGCTTCACCGCTCAGTTCAGCGAGCTCCCGAAGGAAACCATGCTCAGAGTCGGACCGACCCTCTGGTCGGGAGACTACTGGGCCCACAAGAAAGGCGGGATCAACTTCCGCTGGAACTCCCCGGCCCTCGAAGGCTTCAGCCTTCGCTCGCCGAACAAGGAGTTCGCCCTGAACATGAGTCAGGACCAGCTCGCCCTCCTCGCCCCTTCCGAGAAGTACGACCTCTACATGGGCCGCTACGACTATCCCTTAAAGCGTGAGGTCGCGGAGATCGTCTCCCCGAAGGCCGACGAGTGGGAAGGGATCTGCAACGGCTGGGCCCCGGCGTCCATGAACCACATGGAGCCCTCTCCGAAGGTCCTCACCAACCCGGACGGGATCAAGGTTCCCTTCGGCTCCTCGGACATCAAGGCCATCCTGAGCTACTACTACGCCTACCATAACGAAGTCGAGAGCACCCACCAGATGGGTCTTCGCTGTGGCTTCGGAGGATGGATGGGCGGATCCAAGGCCTGCGACGAGGATCTCAACGCCGGCGCCTTCCACATCGTCCTCACCAACAAGGTTGGTCTGCTCGGCGAGAGCTTCGTGATGGACAAGGACCGGAAGAAGGAAGTCTGGAACCAGCCGGTGG
>SXUH01000288.1 GCA_005791855.1 Bdellovibrionales bacterium | reverse complement strand
ATTGAGTGTTCTTAATTTAATAAAATCAAAAGCCTTGGGCAAGAAGAATCTCTAAGGATTTAGCCCCCGAAGGCATTAAAACCCTTGAAATTTTTAATCTCCGGATTTACGCCCAGATCCAAGAGCTCGGAAATCTCTTCTTGCTTCCCCGCTCGGGCGAAGTCAAACAGGATCGTCTCGCCCTTCTTATCCACGGAGTTCTTATCCGCGCCGGCCTTGATGAGTAACCGCGCCGCCGCTGAATTCTTAAGCCGTCCGGCGACCCGCAGAGCGGTCTCCCCGGCAAAATTCTTCTTCTCCAGGTCGATCTTCGCCGCAACTAACACATCCAAGGCATCGGCCGACTTATCATTGAGCGTAAGCACTAGGTGGTGGAGGACCGTATTCCCGTCCACGTCGATGAGATTCAGATCCGCGCCCTTGGCGAGGAGGAGCTTCAGGGCTTCGGTTCGGGCGCCGCGGGCGGCCTTCATGAGCGGACTCTGTCGATTACTGTCGTAGAAATCGACCCAGGTGTTGAGCTTCAGGACTGATTTTAGAGTCTCGACGTCGCCGGTGAAGGCAGCGTCGTTCAGCGTCTTCATCACCGCCACTTCCGGGATGGACGTCATGCGGGAGACGTCTTCCCCTCGGCACTTGCTATCCTTACACATGTTGGACTGAACGCACATGAGGACTGGATTCTTCACGAAGTCCGTCTCCCCTCTAACGAGGATCCCTTCCACTACCCAGGTCTTGGAGTTGAACACGGCCGAACCCGAGTTCCCCTGATAGGAATCCAGGTTCGCGCTGAAGAAGAACGGATGGACGTTCGTCCGGACGGCAGCCCCACTGGCCACCTTGAGCGGCAGCCCTGAGGGGCTTCCGATCATGACGAGCGGAGTCTGGTCTGCGATGGTCTTATCGGTGCTGATCTTCAGGGGCCTTCTCCCCTTCACGAATCGGTCGAGCTGGACGATCGCGTAGTCGAGGTTGAGCACCGTGCTGAGCGCCCCGGAGACGACCCGCTTACAGCCGTAGACGTTATCCTGGCCGACGTCGGTCGGGGCCCGGCCCGTGTCCTTGTCCGTCTTGAAGTCGAAAACCCACTTGTAGTCGGAGCAGAAGTTCTCGAGCTCCTTACAGTGGCCCGCGGTGACGATCAGATCCGGAGCGATGAGGAAGCCGCTGCACATCCCGGGATTGGGCTGGTTCACGAATCTCTCGGTGGTGCAGAAGGTGATCCCTTCCTTCGTGGCGGCGACGATGTCATCGGAGAAGAGCTTGCGCACGGACTTCGAGCTGCTGCTGTTCTCGAGCCACTGCTTGAGGGTGGTCTGGCTCAGCTTATAGGAAGCGGCGTTGTCCGGATCCGGAGTGAGCTCCTTCACGGGAATGAGAGTGGCGGTCGAGCGGGCGAGTTCCTGGACGAAGGCGCTGGCGTGGCTCACTTCCTTCCGATGGTCCTTCCCGTAGATGACTTTCACTTCGGCCTTCCCCGAAGTCGAAGCGAGAATTGAGCTCGTGATGTAGACCGCATTCACAACTTTCTTCATTCCCTTCTCCTTTTACGTGATTCCCGGGTATATATCCAAAAAAGTTCAAAATGCCCTGCTTAACTATCGCGGTGTGTAATTTTCTCTTAATTTGACTGTCGACTGCTTTAAAGAGACAATTTTAAGCACAATATAAAGGATAAGCATGGGAATTTACGTCAACAGAACTCTAAATATGAAGCAGATCGCGGCCATCGGTTTTGACATGGACTACACCCTGGTTCGCTACGATTCTGAAGCCTTCGAAGAGATGACCTACAAAGAGATCCAGAAGAAGCTCATGGATCTGAAGAACTATCCGAAGGCCATCGCCGATCTGAAGTTCCAGATCAACCTCGCCATCCGCGGCCTGGTCATCGACAAGCCCCTGGGGAACATCCTGAAGCTCAGCACCTACTCCAAGGTGAAGCACGCCTACCACGGGCTCAAGGAGATGGATTTCAAAACCCAGCAGAAGATCTACCAGGGGCTCACCATCGACCTCAACGACTCGGACCGCTTCGCCATCGTCGACACCACCTTCTCCATCTCCTACTGCGTGCTCTACATGCAGCTGGTGGACCTGAAGGACGCGCACCCGGAGCTGAACCTCCCGGACTACAAGACCCTCGAGCAGGACATCCTCGAGGCCCTGGACACCTCCCACCGGGACGGGAGCCTCAAGAGCGTGGTGAAGAAGAACGTGAAGAAGTTCATCGTCCAGGATCCGCAGAGCGTGGAGGCCCTGGAGAAGTTCAAGAAGCACGGGAAGAAGCTCTGGGTGATCACCAACTCCGACTACGAGTACTCGAAGCTCCTCCTCGACTACGCCATCAACCCGTTCCTGAAGGAGCACGGGACCTGGGCCGACCTCTTCAACCTCGTGATCACGGTGGCGAGCAAGCCGAAGTTCTTCACCGACAAGATGCCCCTCCTCGCCATCGACCCGAAGACGGGCCTCATGCGGAACCACCACGGGAAGATCGAAGACGGGATCTACCAGGGGGGCTACGCCCAGACCATCCAGAAGAACTCGGGCCTCTCCGGGGAGCAGATCCTCTACCTCGGGGACCACATCTACGGGGACGTCCTCTCCATCAAGAAGACCTGCAACTGGCGGACCGCCCTGGTGATCGAGGAGCTCTTCACGGAGAACGAGGCCCTCGAGAAGAGTGCCGCCATCTCCGACGAGATCAACGCCCTCATGACCGAGAAGATCGACTACGAGCGGAAGCTCGACGACCTCTTCGACCGGGAGATCGAGAAGGGCAAGAAGCCGGACAAGGAAAAGATCCAGGCCCACTTCCAGAAGATCGAAAAGGTCGACAAGAAGATCGGCAAGCTCATCCGCGCCCACACCCAGAACTTCAACCCCTACTGGGGCGAAACCATGCGCGCGGGGGTCGAGCCGAGCCGGCTCGCCGGGCAGATCGAGAAGTACGCCTGCATCTACATGGCCAAGATCGCGGAGTTCGCGAACTACTCACCGCGGACGTACTACCGGCCCAAGAAGAAGCTCCTCCCGCACGAGCTCAAGGGCTAGGGCGCGGCTCCTTCTTCGTGGATCACGAACCGGAGGGCCAGCGGCGAGCTCGACGCTCCTTCGATGGCCTGGGCGGTGATGGTCCGCCCCAGCTCCTGCTTCGCCAGGTGCTCCAGCGTGAGCTTCCGGTAGAGCCGGTGGTACTCCACCACCTCCGGGACGAGGAAGGTCGTGAACTGCTTCAGGTGGAACTCCGGAAGGTAGGAGACCACGAGCTTCCCGGCGTCGTTGGTCTCGAGCTTGAGCTGGAAGTCCGTCTGGAAGAACGGCTGTTCTTCGACGAACGCCGCGAGGAGCTCCCGCACGTCCTTGAGCTTGCGCCAGTCCGGTCCGAAGTGGTCCCAGTAGATGTCGTCGTGCCCACCCTCGACCACCGCCCGGACGTCGCTCTCCTGCGCCCGTCCGATCTTGAGCATGTAGGCCATGGCGTCCAGGATCAGGTGGAAGTTCGAGAGGTTGTCGAAGTCCAGGAAGAACTCCGGCTCGAGGCCCGTGGAGAGGATGAAGTCCTTCATCGCCTCCGGCGAGTACTGCTTGTCCAGGTAGAGGAGGAACGGGTAGGTCTCCCGGATCTTCTCTCCGCGGAAGTGCCGGTACTTCTTCGGCAGCTTGAAGCCGAGGGACACCTGGTCGCTGTTGAACTTTACTTTAGTGTGACGATCAATGAATCCCCGCTCAAGAGTTTCCGGCGGGATCGCCGTGAAGCGAGAAAATAAAAACCACTGAGGCGCGGACGGGATCAATAAATTATGTT
>SXUH01000287.1 GCA_005791855.1 Bdellovibrionales bacterium | reverse complement strand
TTCCGTCAGGAAGCCAATAGAAGTGGAGTCCGATAATAGTAACGGGGAGATTGAGTGTCAATGCGGGACAGGGGATGCTCAGCGCAATTTGATCAATTCGAGAGCGTCCTTGATGGAGAAGCGGAGGAAGTCATCGCCCAGGTGCTTTCTGAGTTCCTGGTTCGAGATGAGGCAGGAGTACTTCAGGTAGTCGATGAGGTACCCGGGCATGTCGACGTGGACCCGGTGGAGGATGCGGTTGAACCCCTGGGCGAGGGTCATCGGGAACGGAATCCCGGTCGTCCCGACGACCTTCAGCGCCTCGCGGATGGAGATGTAGTCGTTCCCGGCGACGTTGTAGGTACCGGTCGGAAGGTCCAGGGCCTTGTAGAGGAGCTGGGCCATGTCGAACTCGTGGACGAACTGGAAGAACGGGTTGTAGTCCGCCGGGCTCAGGGCCACGGGGCCCGCGAGGTACTTGGTGATCGCGTTCTGGATCTGCGTGCCGATGATGTTACAGGGCCTCAGCACGACGGTGGAGATGGAGTTCTGGTTCTTCCACATCCAGCTCGTGCACATCTGGTCCATCTCCACGACGTCCCGGAGCTCGGGGTGCTTGATGCTCGCGCGCAGGGGCGCGTCCTCGGTGAGGAAGATCGGGTTGTCGGAGATCGCTCCGTACACGTGGTAGGTCGAGAGGATGAGGACCTTCCGCACGGCGGACCGCTCGCAGAGCTCGAGGATCCGGTTCGTGCCCATGACCGAGAGCTCGATCCGCTTGGCGAGGATGTTCTGCTCGTTGGAGGCGTGGCTCACCCTCCCGAGGTGGTAGACGGTGTCGAACTCGTTGGTGCGGAAGAGGTTCTCGAAGCTCCCGCGGGAGTACTTCATCTGCATGGTGGTGAGGTTCCTCATCGCCGGGAGCTTCGAGACGTCCCGCGAGTCGATGCCGGTGATCTCCCACTCCGGGTGCTCGGAGAGGAGGAGCCGCGCGGTCATCTGCGCCAGCCCCCCGGCGATGCCGATGAAGAGGATCCTCCGCGTTCCGGTGGTCATAGGCCCTTGGCCTTCGTTTCTCTGATCACGTACTTGGAGATGGGCTTGCGGATGGCGTCCAGGAAGGGCCTCCGGTTCTTGAGCCCGTGGATGAGCATCCGCTTGATGGCGTGCTCGACCTGGTAGACGTGTTCCTTGATGTCCTTGTCGGAGGCCTCCGCTTCCAGCTCCTCCGGGATCGCGATCTCCTGGCCGATGTAGATGTCCACCGGGGAGGGGAGCGGGAGGAGGTTCGTCGTGAGCGGGAGGGTCGGGAGCTTGAAGAACCTCGCGAGGGCCTTGGCGTGGAAGACGAACGGGTACATCTCCTCCGCGCCGATCACGCAGACGGGGAGGATCGGCGTCTTCTTCCGCAGGGCGATCCGGTAGAAGCCCTCGGTGAAGGGCCGCAGACGGTAGAACTCCGTCGTGTTCTTCGTGATCCCCTTGAGGCCCTCGGGGAAGACGAGGATCGATTCGCCGTGGTCGATGAGGAACTCGCAGTTGGTCCGCTCCCCCAGGATCGAGCCCGTCTGGGCGGCGAAGTCGCCGAGGAAGGGGAGCTTCGCCATGAACCGGTCCACCATCGCCCGGAGGATCCGCGGGGGAGCGACGTCGATGAGGAACGCGATGATGATGAGCATGCCGTCCAGGGGGATCTGGCCCGAGTGGTTCGCGGCGACGATGCACGAGTGGTCCCGGACGTTCTCGATCCCGAAGACCCGGACCTTGAAGTAGCTCCGGTAGAGAGGGATGAGCTTCCGGAGCGTCTTCTCGCAGAGGTCGATGTTGAAGCCCCAGGGATCCTGGTAGTCGGCGTAGCGGACCCGCAGGTCCTGGAAGATCTCTGTGATCTTCTGGTCGTCTTCTTTACTGAGGAACCACGGTGAGCTCAGGTTTATCATGGTGAAATCATAACCTCCTTTGCAGGAGATCCTCCACCAAAACATTCACCGATCGAAGTGCTCAGCTAAAGCCCCTGAGGTCGCTGTGCCTCTTCACGAAGGTTATGATGGCCTGCTCTACCGCCGGGAGTCCATCGCCCTTCTCCGCCGAGGTGAAGTGGATCTGCTTGACCCACTTGAACTCCTTGTAGATCGCCGGCTTCAGGGCCTGGAGCTTGGCCTTCTCGCTCTGGGTTTTCAACTTGTCCATCTTGTTGAAGAGGAGGTAGGTCTCGAGGTCGAAGCCCTTGATGTACTCGTGGAAGACCACGTCGCTGTCTTGCAGCGGGTGGCGCGCGTCCTGGATGTTGAGGAGCAGGATCTTCTCACTGCAGAGCTGGAAGAAGGTGTCGAGGAGGTTCTGCCAGTTCTGCGCCATGGCCTTCGAGACCTCCGCGTGCCCGTACCCGGGGACGTCGAAGAGGTAGAAGCTCTCGACGAGCTTCGTCTCCCGGTCCTCGACGGTGAAGCTGAAGATGTTCACCTGCCGCGTGCGGCCCGGGGTCTTCGAGACGCGCGCCGTGGCCTTGCCGAAGAGGGAGTTGATGAGCGAGGACTTGCCGACGTTGGACCGGCCGATGAAGGCGATCCCGTTGATGAACGGGTGCTCGTTGAGCCAGGTCTTGAGCTGCTCGACGGAGTCGAGGCCCATGAGGAATTCTGTTTTTCCTTTCTGGATATTCATGCTGGTTCCGTTTCTCTAGGCAAGTTTGCGCCGCGGGCGGGGCGTGCCCGCTTCCCTTTCCGTCGATCATAGCCCAAAAGGGGTGCCCCGTCTTATAAATCAAAGGAGCGCCCGTGTACCAGAGAAAAATATTGGAAAAGCAGATTCTTTGTGATGGCGTGCGGTTAGGAGATAGCTGCCGCATCTCCCCCCTCCAGGGGCGGAGGAAGGCGTTCACCCTCAACCGGAAGTGCATCGACCTCATCTCCCCGCAGTACCGGCCCGGGGACCTGTCCATGAGCTACATCGAGCTGCCGACCTCGGAGCTCGGGCCCTTCCACTACCGGCTCGAGCTCGAGGGAAGCTCCGAGGGGGACGGCCGGTTCGTGCTCAAGACGCTCAAGGGGAGGGCCTACTCCATCAACGGGCTCGCGGCCCGGGAAGCCTACGTCGAGCGGATGGACCGGCTCTTCATCGACGACAACCGGATCGACTTCGACGGCTGCGACCTCACCGAACTCACCGACCTCCACTTCGAGCACCCGGTGCTCCTGCAGAAGAACCTCCTCGAGTCGACCCTCCAGATCCTCCTCCAGGGGGAGACCGGGACCGGGAAGACCCACCTCGCCTCCGAGATCCACCGGAGGAGCGGCCGGCCCGGGTCCTTCGTCGCCGTGAACCTCTCCTCCTTCAACCCCCAGCTCATCGAATCCGAGCTCGTCGGCCAGCGGAAGGGCGCCTTGACCTGGGCCGTGAGCGAGAAGCTCGGCGCCTTCGAGGAAGCGCAGAACGGGAC
>SXUH01000286.1 GCA_005791855.1 Bdellovibrionales bacterium | reverse complement strand
CTAAGGTTGAGCTGTTTCATACGGTCTCCTTTTCCTAAAAGCGTAGTAGGGCCCGGCGGAGGAGACAACTTGGTTAAAACTCAAGAAGGGAGCTAATTGGTATGGTAACTCGGGTCGACCTTGATCCGGAAGGCGTCCCGGGGGTTCGCGGGGTCGATGACCGGCTGGTCCCAGTTCTTGAGGATCTTCCCGGTCTGGGCGTCCACGAGGACGCGGAAGCTCGTCTGCTCGTCCTTAAGATTCTTTAACCGGACGATGACGGATTCGACGTTCAGGGCGATTCCGCCGTGGGCCCAGATGAAGGAGTCGACCTTATCGATCAGGAGCTCCTTGACCTCCGACCCGCCCTGGAGCCGGAGCGCAGACTCGAGCTTCTCCCTCCATTCCGGGGAGACGCGGTTTGTGACCTGGAGGTTCCTGATCTGCTCTTCTTCCTCCCCCGGGGGGAGGCCAACCACTTTCTTTCCGTCGATGCGGAGGTTCTTGAGGTCCACCTCGTGAGCAACCACTGGCTTTTCTGCCTCGGGTTCCGGAGTGAGCTTTACGCGGAGGAGGAAACCTCCACAGATGACGACGGCCAGGATGAGGATGAGCCGGGTGTGCTTAGTCATTGACTTCGAAATCAAAGTTAATAATCTTGAACGGCTTGGCCCCGTTCAGTTCTCCGTCGAGGTAATCGTCCTTGGCGTTGGTGAGGTCGGTGTAGCAGTCCGAGCAGTTGCTGAACCGGGCCCGCAGGCGACACCGGAACTTCGTCCCCGGCGGGATCCACTTGTTGATCTCCAGGAGGAGGAGGTTCCCCGAGTTGAACTCCTTCTTCGTCGTATCCTTCACGACCGTTTCGTAGAAGGTCTTCTGGGAGTCGATCTTGGAGAAGAAGGCGTCGTTCGCGCCGGGGAGGAAGCGGACGAGGCATTCGTGCGGATTGAAGGAGAAGTCCGCCACCGCCGGAGTCGAAGCCGAGTACCCGAGGCAGTCCTTGTCCAGGAGCGAGAGGCCCTGCTTGACCCGGTATTCGTTCTGAGAAACCCAGCGCGAACTCTCGCCCTCGTCGAGCTCGACGAGGCAGATCGGGGCGGCGGCGCTCAGGGGGAACTTGCCGGTGAGCGGATCCTTGAGGAGCTTCCGGTAGCTCAGGTCGGTGGTGGTGCAGGTGTTCGCGGCTTCGCCCCCGTTGTCCGCGGTGATGGTGGAGTCGATCACGCAGGGCTTGAAGTTCCCGGTGACGTCGCTCGTGACGTGGACGTGGTCCCAGTCGCTCGCGAGGAGCTGGACCCCGGCCATGGTGCTGTTGGACTTGTTGTAGAGGTTCGGGATGATGGCGACCACCTCCCCCGGGGAAACCTTGATGTTGTTGTTGTTGTAGTCGGTGCTCGCGACGTTGGGAGAGAGGGGGACCGTGAACCCCTTGAACAGCAGGTCCTTCAGGAGCTTCTCCATGTCGGTCTTGTTGTCGATGATGTAGAAGCTCACGACGTCGTTGGAGTCGTCCACGTTCGTGGCCAGGTCGAGGAGCTGCTTGGAGACGAGGACGGTCTTGCGTCGGTTGCTGGCGCTCACGCCCGTGAGCGGGAGGGCCGCGTAGTTAACGGTGCGGTCCTTCGTGCTGTTCCCGTTGTCGTTGTAGGTCTCGAAGAGGAGGAGGCCGTAGTCGTCTAGGAGCTTCTCCGAGTCGTTCTTGTCGAAGCCCGCGCAGAGGTTGCCGGTGCCGGAGACGTACTTGTAGATGTTCTTCGAGAAGTGCTGGAAGAATCTTCTGAAGTTGGTCTGGTTGATGTTCTGGGTCCAGAGGTAGGAGTTGTCCGGGTCCAGGTTGTTGAAGTAGTTCCCGGGCGAGTAGGCGAAGCCGGAGTTGTTCAGGCTCTTCGCGTTCAGGTCGCCGAGCTCGCTCAGGGTCTCGGCGAGGAGGAGCGTGACGTAGGAGGTGGCCCGGTCGTGGCCACCGTCGGCGTCGGAGGAGAGGCCGCACTCCGCCTTCAGGGCCTCGGTGAGGGCGACGAGGTAGTGGCTGACGATCTGGCCCGCGTAGTGGACGTCTTCCAGGGTCTGGTCCGGGTGGTTCGGATCGTACAGGAGGTACTGGGGGTAGGCGAGGCGACCCTCAGCCGTGGTGTTGATCCCGGTGATGTGCACGGGATCGGCCTCGGACAGGGGCCTGGACTGGTCGACGGTGACCCCCAGGGCCCACTCACCCAGGTGGGTTCGTTTGTTCATCATGAAGCTCACGTAGTCGGCGATGCCTTCGTTGATGGAGCCGGCTTCGTCGTAGCCGAAGGAGCCGAGGTTCGAGCGCAGGTTGTGGGTGGTGAAGGCGGTCCCGTTCCTCAGGTTCATCATGATCGAGACCATGGCGTGGCCGAACTCGTGGTAGATGATGGAGGGATCCTGCACGAAGAGGAACTTCGGGAACTCGGCGAAGGTCCCGAAGCAGAGCTCGGGGCCCGCGGGGCTGAAGGAGGCGTTCCCCTCGAAGGCGCACTGGGAGTAGGAGGTGAGGTAGTCGAAGCGGTGGAGCTTGCTGTCCGGGTTCGCGACGGCCTTGAACCAGAAGAGCTCCGAGTCCCTCAGGTAGGAAGGGATGGACTTCGGGACGGAGCTCGCCCGACCCTGGACTTCCCGGTAGGCGAAGCTGAGCTTCCGGAGGAAGGTGTCCTTGGCCAGCTGGAGGTGGTAGAGGGTGTTGGCCTCGTAGAAGGGGGACGTGCCTTCCGGGAAGACGTAGGTGCGGTCGGCCTTCCGCGCGGTCGGCTGGAGGGAGTCCTTGCTCTTCAGGGACCGGATGCACTCGGGGACGGAGGAGCTGAAGCCGAAGAGGAACTGCATCTCGCAGTTCCCCGTGAGCTGGGTGTTCGTCGTGATGAGCTCGGGGGTCTTCTCGAGGAAGAGCTTGATGTCGACGGAGGAGGGGCCGTAGTTCGGGCCCGCGAGGACCGCGGGGCTCTCGCGGTAGATGAAGGCGAAGCCGTCGAGGGAGCCGTCGTTGGCGATGACGGCGGTGCGGGCCTTCTTACCCGTCAGGGTCGTCGGGTTACATGACGAGAGGAGGGCCAGGACGGACCACGAGAAGAGTAAGGAGCGGAGGGGGTGCCCTTTACGAGGGAAAGAGATGAGCTTACGTACAGCTATCATGAGGACCTTATCGGTTGAGATTCGGGGGACTCAACCGACTGGATTGGTCGGGTCTAGAATTTCTTAACCTGCGAGCCAGCAAGTCCAGGGAGGCTTTCCATGATTTTTTCTAAGTCAGATTTTGAATTGCCGGGTTGCGAGGTATCTCCGGCCCTGCAAGCTGCCGGAAGGGATTTCGCAACTGATGTCTTCTTGCTCACATTGTGTTTTACAACTAAGTCCGCCGCTGACTTTCTCTTTGCTTCACTGCAGGGGCTTGCCATGGATACAGTCTTTTTATTATTGCTATCTGTTGATTCTAAGGATTTCGGTTCGCAGTACAACAGTTCATCACAGAACTTAGCTTCTTTATTTTCCATGCAAATATTATTCGCTAATAACAATTTGTCCGATGTCTCAGATGATTCATTGTTGTATTCATTGCAGACATTCTCGAGATCAGCCGTCGCTTCGTACAGGCCGGGAACGGCTGCGACCCCAGCAATGAGATCGGAGATGTTGCCTTTACAATGAGGGGCAGGATGTTCTGCGGAAATCACTGACCCATATTTCCTACAGAAAGCCAAGGTCTTCTCCCCCAGCTCGCTCCTCTTCTTGTCCGCCTCGGCCATCGCCGCCTTCTGAGCGTTATCGAACGCCTCGTAGGAGGCGGTACACTGGCGAGCGTACTCGGAGGCCTTGGACGCAACCTTGCTGTAGTTGCTCTTCGTCTCGGCGATGTGGGCTTGGACGCTCTCGAGGGCCTCTTCGGCTTGAGCCTTCACCTGCTCCTTGAGAGCGACGATGTTCTGTCTGAAGAGCTTCGCGTACTCCTCCGGGTCCTCCAGCTCGAGCTCTGGCTTGAACTGCGGCAGGCTCGATTTGCCCTTGAGGTCGTAGGCGATGTCGGAGGGGGAGTTGAAGATCGGGCCGAAGGCCTTCGCGATCATGGCCCCGTCGTTCTGGAAGCGGACCAGAGCGGTCTGGAACACGCGGGTGAGGTCGGCCTTGTACTTCTTCTCCTGGGCCTTGTAGCGCGCCATGTGCACGGTCTTGGTCTGGGTGAAGCGGTCGACGAACTTCTGCGCCTGTTCGGTGCACTGGCGCATGTTGTTCGAACACTGCATGGCCGCGCTGGCGCAGAAGCCCGGCTTGTTGAAGGCGAACTTCGAGGAGTCGCAGGTGCCGACGGTCGGAGCCTTCTCCGAGCAGTTCAGGAGCTTCTCGACGATCTGCTTCTTCATCCCGGCGGCCTGGGAGTCGGCGAGGGCCTTCCAGCTCTTGCTCAAGCCGCGGAGCTTCGAGAAGGCTTCGGACTTGGTCATGCCGTTGGACATCTTGTTGACCCGGAACTGGGCCTGGCAGTTCTCGATGATCCGAGAGACGAAGAGGCTCGGCGTTTCCATCTCGCTGCCGGAGACCACCTTCTCGGCGACGCCGATCTTGCCGTTGGCCTCGACGACCTTGTTTGTCTTGTAGGACGAGCTCTTCTTCACGAAGTAGCGGTTCTTGTTTTCCTTGTCGAGTTCCTTGAGCTTCTTGAGTTTGTCCTCGAAGGTCATGTCGGCGGTGACGACCTTCTCGATGCTATCGATGAAAGGGTTGACCTTCGTCTTGATGCTCGCGGTGGGATTGATGATCTTCCTCCGGAACTCGGACATGTTGAGGTCCCGGGCCAGGCAGCTGTTGTTCTCGCTTCTCTCGAAGTTCGCGATGGAGGTTTCGATGGCCTTCGGGTTGTCGCTCCGGAAGTCGACCTGGAGGCCCTGGCCGAAGCCCTTTTGGAGCTCGGCGAAGTCGTTCTCGATCTTCCGGTTCTTCACGTTGAAGTCTTGCTGGACGTCCGAGAAGAGGTCGCGGGTGAGGTTACTGCTGAGGTCGAACTGCGAGCCGAGGGTAGAGAGGGACGAGAGGAAGTTCCCGTAGTTCCCGCCGGCGAGGTCCTTGGAGTTCAGCCGCACTTGCGTGGAGACCTTCTCCGCGAGGCTGTTGATGTCGGAGACGACGGCGGCGTGGACGGCGCTGTAGGACTCGCCGGATTTCCCGGAGTCGGAGGTCTTGGAGAACTCGTCCTTCAGGGTCTGGTTGATCGAATTGAGACCGTTGCTCATCCCGAGCTTGTTGAACATGTCCTTCGGCAGCATCGACGTGCAGGCCTGGTTGTCGAAGTTCTTCCCGAAGTCGAGGAGGTTCTTGTTCCTCTCGGCGACCTTCTTCGCGAGGTCGCCGCCGTTGAGCACGGCCTCGGCGTCTTCGATCTTCTCGATGTCCTGCTTCGAGCGTTCGATGAAGCCCTGGTTGAGCTTGTCGATCTCGTTGGTGAGGAGGGTGAGCTCGTTCATCCGGTGGTTGAAGAAGTTCTGGAGAGTCTTCTGGGCGTCGGCCATGCACCCGATCCCGAACATCTGGCCGCCGGAATTACTCTTGACCTGGAAGTTGTCGCCGTACATCTTGTTGATCTCTTCGTACTTCAGGGCGAAGGCTTTCGCTTCGGCCATCTGCGCGCCGACGTCGCCGCGGGTGTCGATGGTCTTACAGGCATCGCTCTTCACTTCGCTCAACGTGGACTGGAGAGTGGAGCAGGCGAAGGGCTTGTTGTTCCTCGCGAAGAACTCGGCAAGCCCCGGGATCTGGCCCAGGGCCGGGTTGAAGACCTTATCTTGATTGACGGGAGTGAGTTGCGCGTTCAGGGCCTGGACACTGGCCGAGCTAAAAGCCGAGAGACCTTGTTGGCCGCCCGGAGCACCTGGCTGGCCACCGCCGATGACCTGGGTGGCCCCGTTTAAAACTTTTCCGAGAATCTCTTGTGCTCCCGCGGCGTGTACAGCGACTGGAGAGACGATCATCTGCACGCTGATAGCGAGTGCGATTCCGGGTGCTAACTTCGGGTCTTTCATAATCATACCTTTGAGAATTCGTATCCTCTTGTATTTCGGTATTTTCTCTTAAAAAGCTTAGTCTCACTAAATGGCGTACCAATCCCCTCAGCTTCTATTTTAAACCCGCCCCCTGCCCGGACCTATGTTTAGCCCCGGGCGGTGCATTTAATTTGCAATTTATTCAAAAAAAGTGAAACTAAACTAGTGGGATTAAATGGGTTCTCGAAGAGGGTAGCGTTGTTCAACAAGCTTTTCAAAAATAAGCAGGTGCCAACAAATATTGGCGATTCCAGCTTCAACGATTTGAGTCGAATCAAGACCATCAAGCACTACGTGCTTGAGCTCACGAACATGGAGTTCAATCCCACCTATCCTCTAGTCAGCCAGTTGACCGTCGGGAACGAGATCGGAGACATCGTCATCGCGGATCCGTCCATCTCGCCCCGGCACGCGACCTTCATCCTGCAGCAGGATGTGATCTCCGTCATCGACCACGGAAGCCTCGCCGGGACCTTCGTGAACGGAACCAAGCTCCAGCCGGGGAAGTACATCATCCTCGAGGAAAACGACGTGATCAAGGTCGGAGACCTCGAGCTCAAGATCCACACCCGAGTCGAGACGATCCAGCAGACCCTCCCGCTGATCAACGTCGAGCCCACCAGGGACTACAAGATCCCGGCGGAGCTCAAGCAGACGGCACCGGAGGTCGACAACGACGAGGACATCGAGGAGCTGCTGGAAGCCTCGCACGAGGAGGAGGAGAAGCCGGTCAAGAAGCTTCCCCCGGCCAGGCCCGTCAAGGAAAAGCAGGCCATCGCTCCGTCGAGCAAGGACTCGGCGAACGCGCTGGCGCGGGTGATCGCCCTCGGCTGCGACTTCCTCCTCTCGTACGCCATCCTCGTCGTCTTCTTGCCCTTCGACGACTTCCGCGGCTTCCTCGAGTTCATCCCGGCGGCGGTGATCGGACTCCTCCCGGTGGACTGGGAGCTGCTGTCCAAGGACCTCACCAGGGACTACGGGCCGGTGATGGAGCACCTGAAAGACATCTACACCTTCGTCACCGTCACCTTCCCCCTGGGCCAACTCTTCCTGATGGTCCTCCTCACGAGGCTCGTCTCGACCTTCGTCTTCGGCGTTTCCGTCTCCGAGCTCCTCCTCGGGATCCGGGCCACGGGGAACGGCGTCTGGGCGCGGATCGGGGGAGTGGTCCGAGTCCTCATCGGTACGCTCACCGGACCGCTCCTGATCTTCGACCTCCCGGCGGTCGTCTCCAGACGGACCTTCAAGGAAGTCGTCACCTTCACCAACGTCCAGCTGCGCTCCCGGCTCGTCACCATCGTCGCGACCGTCCTCGTCGTGCCCCTGATGCTCCTGGCGGCCCTCCTGTCTCCGCTCCTCATCGGGCTTGAGCCTCCGGCGCCGATCGCGGTCAACGACAAGATCGAACAGAAGATCCGCGTGGAGACCCCGCCCCCGGCGGAGGAGAAGATCGTCACGGATAGCAGCCGCTTCTTCAAGCTGGCCGCTTCGTACGATGCGAACGAACTGTCGATCATCCCGGAGTTTAGCTTCAGCGGCGTGAAGAACCGCCTGAACTACAAGAGCTCGCTGGTGTTCTACCAGCGGGACCTGAAGCGGGACGTGAGGTTCGAGGTCTACAAGACCTTCGACCTGAAGAAGCTCCTCGGGTTCGGGATGCGGGGGAACGTCTTCCTCTACGAGAAGTTCCCGGCCATCTACAGCTTCGTCTACTCGGCCTCGGAGAGCAACCCGTCCTTCAGGAAGCTCAACGACGCCAGGTCCGAGGCGGCGTTCGCCACGGAGGTCATCGAGTTCACCAAGCTCGCCTTCGAGCTCCACGCGGGGAACGCCCTGGAGGTCATGCAGTCGGAGACCCCGCTCCTGAAGGGCCTCGTCGACTACAAGGCTTCCTTCCTGTCCCTCGTCGAGTACAAGGACTTCGACCGGATCGGGTTCATCAAGATCGGGAACGTGACGTTCATGAAGTTCAGCTACCTGAAGCAGAAGCCCTTCGACCTCATCATCCCGCTCATGAAGGACCAGGGGCGCGTGTTCCGGGTGACCTTCGACAAGAAGGAGAACCTGAGTGCGCTGACCAACAAGTTCTACAAGTACGCTCTGGACAAGGCCGACTGGATCCAGCCGGACGCGGCCCCGGCCGCGGAGGTCCTCTCACCGTTCGGGGTCATCGACCTCTTCTCGTCCCTGAACCAGGGCACGCAGGCCATCACGGCCGAGAAGGCCCAGGCCCTCTACGCGTACTACTTCGAGAAGACCTCGGAGGTGCTCACCCGGGACGACGCGATCGAAGGCCTCATCTGGAAATCGTCTCTGGGCTCGATCCTGAGGGTCCTCGAGGCCCTCCGGAAAGGGGAGGCGGACGACACCGCCCCTCACCTGAAACTTCAGCAGAACTTCAAGGACCTCTTCGACGCCTTCGAGAACAGGAACTTCGAATACTTCGGCATCACCCAATCGACTACCGTCTAAGGACTAGCTATGAACTTCTTCGAGGCCATCGTCTATGGCCTGATCCAAGGCCTCTCCGAATTCCTCCCGGTGAGCAGCAGCGGCCACCTGGCGCTGCTCCCGTACGTCATGAACATAAAGGATCCGGGAGTCGTCTTCGACCTCATGATGCATCTCGGAACGGGGGTCGCGGTGATGACTTACTTCCGGAGCGACATCATCCGGTACGTGAAGATGTTTTCACCGGCGCTGGTGAACCTCAAGGTCGGGGGCCCGGACCGGTGGTTCGTCCGGAACTTCATCTTCGCAACCTTCGTGAGCGTCCTCGCCATCGTCCTCCTCATGCCGCTTGCGAAGAACGCGAGGGATCCGTGGTTCATAGTCTTCAACCTGTCCTTCTTCGGGGCGCTCCTCTGGGTCGCTGACTCCGTCAACGGCAAGAAGCAAAACCTCCTGAACTCTCCCATGGAGTTCGCCCAGTGGAAGATCGCCGGGCTCATAGGCCTCGCCCAGGCCCTCGCCAGCTTCCCCGGCGTGATCCGGTCGGGGATCACCCTGACCGCGGCCCTGCTCCTCGGGCTCCGGAGGAAGGACGCCGGG
>SXUH01000285.1 GCA_005791855.1 Bdellovibrionales bacterium | reverse complement strand
TCCTCGACAACGGGAAGATCATCATCCCCGTCCAGGACTACGAACTGACCCTGGAGCTCAAGAAGATCTCCGAGGTCCTCCTCACCGGTGAGTTCATCCGCCACAACAAGAACCCGAAGAAGATCATCCCGGTCCAGGCCTTCTTCAACCAGAAGGAGCGCTTCCCGCAGCCGAAGATGGATCCGAGCATCAAGCTCACGGGGAAGTGGGAGGTCACCCTCACCGACGAAGAGAGCAAGGAGAGCAAGGGGATCGTCCTCTTCGAGCAGAAGGGCCAGAAGCTCAGCGGGACCATCATGACGCCCACCGGGGACTACCGCTACTTCGACGGCTACGTCTCCGGCACGACCTTCGAGGCCGCGAGCTTCGACGGCGGCTACAACTACCTTCTGAAGGGCGAGGTGAAGAACAAGGTGCTCAAGGCTTCCATCCTCTCCAACACGGTCACCAAGCTCGTCGGGAAGTTCAACCCCAAGGCCGAGCTCCCCGACGCCTACAAGCAGACCGAGCTCCCGTCGCTGAACTTCAGCTTCCCGGACCTCACCGGCCGGCTCGTGTCCCTCCACGACAAGAAGTTCAAGAACAAGCCCGTCATCGTCCAGTTCTTCGGCTCCTGGTGCCCCAACTGCATGGACGAGATGAACTTCCTCATCAAGTGGTACAACATGAACCGGCACAAGAAGGACGTGGAGATCATCGCCCTGGCCTTCGAGCGGAGCCTGGACCAGTCCGAGGCCCGGCGCCAGCTGGTGAAGGTCAAGGAGAACAAGGCCGTCCCCTACTACCTCCTCCAGGCGGGCTCCACCGCCGAGGACAAGCCCATGGATAAGATCACGGGCCTCAAGAACTTCATCTCCTTCCCGACCACCGTCTTCCTCAACCGGAAGCACGAGGTGGTGAAGGTCCACGCGGGGTTCACGGGCCCGAGCACGGGGACGTACTTCACCAAGTGGAAGGAAGAGTTCAACGAAACCGTCAACCAGATCTCGAGGTAGGACCGATGCTCCGGACCGTCGCCCTCCTCTTCCTGTCGAACGTCTTCATGACCTACGCGTGGTACGGACACCTGAAGACCCTCTCGCACAAACCCGTCTACGTGGCGATCCTCGTGAGCTGGGGGGTGGCGTTCTTCGAGTACTGCTTCCAGGTCCCCGCCAACCGGATCGGCCACGGGTACTTCACGCTCTCGCAGCTGAAGATCATCCAGGAAGTCATCACCATGGTGGTGTTCTCCCTGTTCGCGATCTTCTTCATGAAGGAGCAGCTCAGTCGGAACTTCGTCTACGCCTCGCTGTGCCTGGTGGGGGCCGTGTACTTCATCTTCCGGAAGTGAGTCCTAGAAAGGTCCGCGGCTCACCTGCGGCAGCGCCTGTCGACAGGCCGACTCGAAGTGGTAGTCCCTGAGCTTTTTTCCGAGCCGAGTGTACATCTGCCCTTTGTTGCAGAAGAGCCCGTTCCAGAGCATGGCATCGTGCATGGCGGTCTTGCACTCGAGGTCGAAGCCCATGTCCGCGATCTCGACGAAGGGATTGATCTGGTAGATCTTGCTGTAGTCGCCGCAGAACAGTCCGGTCCAGCCGAAGGTCAGGGACTTCAGGGCGTCCGAGCAGCCGCTCGAATAGGTGAAGGAAACGGTCTCCACGCCGTCCTCGCGGACGAGGGTTCCGCGGTCGCAGAAGCGCCCCTTGTTGCGCCGAGATTCTTGCAGCGCCGATTCGCACTCGTCGGTGTAGCGGAAGTTGTAGATCAGGACGTTCTCCGTGTTGTACAGGTCCGCCTTCTCACAGTACGCCGGAACGCTGGCCCAGGCGGAAGCGGTGAAGAGCGCGGCGATGAGGGTCAGGGTCAGTTTCATATCTACTCCGTTTTAAGTTAGTCTTCGATCTTCGAACCTTCGTCTTCGACCTCCGGAACCTCGTCGGTGTTTCCGTAGTCGTTCTCGTCGGCCTTGAGGCTCTCGTTGTCTTCCGCGGGCACGGGGGACTCGGAGGTGTTCACCCCCGGCGTCGGCAACAGACCCGGGCTCGGCTCCGGGGCGGGCTCCGAGTAGGCCGAAGCCGCCCCGTGCTTGTAGACCAGCTCCCCGCCGAGCTTCCCGGCGCTGTAGGCGAGATACGTCGAGCCGAGGCTTATCACTGCGATCCCCATTTTTATAGGGAATTGAAATTCTTTCCGGATGAAGAACGCGGCCACGGAGAGCACCAGGGCGATCACCGAAGATCCCACGAAGATTTCGCTGGCCTCCTCGTGCTCGTGGATGAGCTTCTTCGGGACGTACTTTTCTACGTTGTGCTCTTCGGTCTCCCCGGTCTCCAGGGCGACGTACCCGCTGCCGGTGACGGCGAGCTGCAGGCCGATGATGACCAGCCAGGCCCCCGGGCTCATCTTATTCATCCGGATCATCTGCGCGAAGACGATGATGAGGACGGGGAGGACGAAGCTCAGTGCGAGGGGCAGATGGACGATTCCTGGGTGCAGCGGTTCTGGCATAGACCTACCTAGTTAAATTTTTTGCCATTATAGAGACTTCTCACCTCTCCAGCAAATCGATTCTTTCCGCCGTCTCTTCGATCAGCTTCAGGAGTTCGGCCACGTTCGCCTTCTCGGTTTGATGGTTGGGGAAGACCAGCCGAAGGAAGACCGTACCGTCTGGCCTCTGCGCATAGTTAACCAAGGCCTTACCTTCCTTAACTAAAGCGTTCCTGACTTTGAGGGTGAAGGTGTTCAGGTTCTCGCGGTCCCTGCTCGAATGAACCTGGAAGCAGACATTCAGATAGTTAGAATGGATCAGCTTGAACTTGGGATTGCCCTGGATTTCTTTGGTCGCGTAGGCCGCGAGCTCCAGGAGGTGCTCGGTTCGCTTGATGAGGCCCTGGGTTCCGTGGGAGCGCCACAGTAGCCAGAGCTTCAGCGCATCCGCCCGGCGTCCGCACTGGAGGGAGTAGGTTCCCGTGTCCCAGTCGGAGTTGTCGTACTCGTGGAAGAGGTACTCGGAGCCCCCGCCGCGGTTCGCGTTCTTCAAGATCCCCCGGTGCTTGGTGAGGAAGAAGGAGGTCACCAGCGGTGTCCCCAGGGTCTTGTGGGCGTCGAAGGTCACCGAGTCGGCCTGGCCTATGCCGTCGAGGAGGTGCCGGAGCTTCGGTGCGAAGAAGGCTCCCCCGCCCCAGGCGGCGTCCACGTGGAGCCAGATCTTGTAGGCTTCGCAGATCCGCGCGATCTCCTTCAAGGGATCGAAGGCCCCGAGGACGGTGGTCCCGAGGGTCGCGCCGACCATGATCGGAGTGAAGCCGTCTCGGAGGTCCGCGGTGATGATCCGCTCGAGCTCCTCCGGGATCATCTCCCCCCTCCCGTTGCACGGGACGAGGATCAGGTTCTGCGTCCCGATGCCCGTGATGTTGGCGGCCTTGTCGAAGGAGTAGTGGGCCTCCGCGGAGACGTAGACCCGGGAGCGGTTATGGGAGAACCCCGTCTGCCGGATGCTGGGATTGAAGTGGGTCCGGGCGCAGAGCATGGCCAGGAGATTGGAGTTGCTCCCCCCGGTGACCATGATCCCTTCCCCGCCGTGGAAGTTCACCAGGCGGTTGAGCCGGCTCACCAGGCGCTTCTCGATGATGGTCAGAGCGGGGGCGATCTCGAACGTCGCCATGGTCGGATTGAGGAGCGAGCTCGTCACTTCCCCGGCCCACGCGGCGGGGTCGAGGCCCCCGAAGAGCTGGTTGAGGAACAGCGGGTGGATGGTGCGCACGCTAGTGGCGAGAAGAGTTTTTATCTCCTGGACGATGGCGCCGCCATCCACGCCCTTCTCGTCGAGCTCGGGGATGAGTTTTTCGAGCTCCGCCGGGGTGTTGACCTTGATCACCGAATCGGCGTCTGCACTCTGCTGGATGTATTCCTTGAGCGTCAAAAAAACGTCATTATAAAAGGATTCTTGAGAGTGGGGCATGAGTCATCCTGCTAGAGTGAGCTACATGTACCAGAATCTTACTCCCGCTAGCAACTATGCAAGCAAATGTTAGATAAACCAATAGTTTGAGGGGCATTATGGCTTGGCAATCAAAAATTTTCGCTTTTTAATTTATGCTATTGATTTACGACCTTGTACAAGGAGGACGAAGGATGGCAACCAGACTAAACAGTCATTTGTCTGATAAGCAGATTGAATTGCTTAAGGACAAACTCTTAGGAGAAGCAGAGAGAATCAAAAACAATTTCCAGCAAAAAAAGCAAGAGTACGAAAATACCTCTCTTACTGGCGCGAAGGACGAAGTTGATTCTGCCAACGACAGCATCCTACTTGCTGCGGACATGCGGTTTTCTAACAGGGAAAGCTTGTACTTCAAGAAGATCATGAAGACGTTGAGCAAGATGGAATCTGATCAGTACGGCATGTGCGACGAATGCGGTGATCCAATCACCTTCTCGCGACTGATCGCGCGGCCGACCTCGGAGATGTGCATCTTGTGCAAAGAAGAATCCGAGAGAGAAGAGTCGCAGAACTTCTTTGAGCGTCGCTCAAAGTCCCTGGGCCAGGTCATGAGCGTCAGCGGATCCTAGTCGAAAGTTAATTCTATCTTTAGCCCTCACTTGTTGAGGGCTTTTTTTTTCCCAAATCTTAGCGATCCCTATAAGATTCCTTCCTATGATCTCGTACGTAGTCGAACACAATCCGGATACCAGAGTCCTCGAAAGAGCGGCCGCGATCCTGCGGGCCGGGGGGCTGGTGTGCTTCCCCACCGAAACCAACTGGGTGGTCGTCGCCGATCCGTTCCAGAAGTCCAGCGTGGAGAAGCTCTACAAGATCCGGCACGTGGAGAACACCAAGCACCTGACGGTCCTCTGCGCCTCCTTCCAGAAGGCCAGGGAGATCGCCCACATCGTCGACAACGCCTGCAGC
>SXUH01000284.1 GCA_005791855.1 Bdellovibrionales bacterium | reverse complement strand
CGGATTGTTTCGTTATGGAGGATCTTGTCGTTGTAGCTTTGAAGGTTCATATCTTCTTCCTGTGGTTAGAATTTGAAGTAATCTACCACAGGTTTTGAGAGACAAATTCTTCGCTCGAGGATTAGCGAGGAAGCAATCTCGATCAGAGGATGAGTCCGGAGCTGAACGAACGAAAGTGACTTCATCTAGATCAAATGACGAGGTCTAGGAAGGAGAATTTTATATATTTGGAAGGGCAGTTTGCTAACCTGGATGACGAGGATTTTCAGAGAAAACAAACTATTTTCACTACCCAAAGTTATTTCAAAACAGAGATTTTCTAAACACCACCCAATCCTCTCCCAATCCCGCTTACCCACTAAAAAATTTTTGGACCTCCAAACAATACCCCGCAAGTCCTCGATTTCACTAATCCCACAACCCCAGATTCCCTTTCCCGCTGCCCAAGTTTTAGTCACCGCCCTGTAGAACTCCGCCATTCTAAAAAAAACCACTACCCGAACGCCTATACTCTAAAAAAGGACACCCATGAACCACCTAAAAAACTTCTGCATCCTTGCACTCGTCCTCCTTCCGGGTCTGGCGGGGGCATCCGGAAAAGAACCCTGTGGGGAAACCGGATCGGTCGCAGAAAGGATCAAGGCCTGCGCTCAGGGTAACCCCCAGGCCCACCCCGGGTTCGTCCTCGTCTCCCGCGCCCAAGACGGCATGGAAGTCCACAAGGACCTCAAAACCAACCTCCTCTGGAGTGACAGCTTCCCCGAGAACAGCGTCTCCCAGAGCGACGCGAAGAAGGCCTGCAAGTCGAAGATCCCACAGGTCGCCACTCTGACCGACCTCAAGTGGAAGCTCGCCTCCCAGGATGAGTACGAAACGGCCCACGAGAACGGGATCGTCGAAGCGCTGCCGAACATGAATAACTTCTTCTGGTCTTCGAAGGTGACCTGGCTCGGCGGGCTCCACGGCTGGGTGTACTACGCCTACCAGGAGCGGTACTACGGGTTCGTCGGGACTTGGAATTTCAAGTCAAATAAGCAGAGCGCGAAGTGCGTCGCTAGGGAGTGAAGGTCCCGACGTGAGCGCAGACGTACTCGCAGCCCTCGAGGCTCTCTCCCGGGAGGCAGACGTTTTCGTACCGGGAAAGGCGCATCTCGAGCATCCGCCGCACCTCCAGGTCGTCCAGGCCGGTGGCGAAGTCGACGTTCGCTTCCCGCCAGAGCCGGTCGAACTCGGGCCAGAGGCTCCCCGGGACGAAGCCCCTCATCGTGCGGAGGACCTCGCTGAACGACATGACGGCGGACCCGGTGGGCCTTGAGACCTTCCCCGTCTTCACTTCCTTGCAGTCGAAGTCTCCGCGCCGATGGACGATGCGACTGCTGTCCACCACGAGCTCGAACTTACTCTTGCCGGAGAGGGCCTCGACGCCACCTAGGAAGTGATCCAGGGGGCTCGAGAAGACGTGGCCCGGACAGCGCTTCGGACGGTACGACCCCAGCGGTGGTTTCCCTCGGTCCACGCAGTCGGCGGCGAAGGCCGGACCTTCCCGCAACGTCGAGAGGTAGGTGAGGTAGCTCTTCTTCGAGTCACACTGGCTTTTGAAGTGCGGAGACTTCTCCTCGTCGGGGATGCTCTCGCAGCACTTCTGGTAGTCCACCGCCTCGTGCAGTCCGAAGAGGTCCCGGAAGCTATAGCTGAAGCTCGGCTTAGCCGGTCTGAGGTTGCGGCCACAGGCGGGGAGGGTAGGATCGATGAAGTCGATCCCCGGCCGGTTCATGACGGTCCGGGAGAGGAGGTCCGGGAAGGCTTCGTTGATGACCGTGTTCCGCGAGAGGGCGGTGAGGGCGGGGACGTGGTCCAGGTACATGAGCACGTGCCCGATCTCGTGCACGTACACGGCGGGCTCGACCGGGCCCCCGGCCCACTCCGGGTAGACGGCCATCATCCCCGCCACCGAGCTGATGGGGCCCGATTCCAGGGCGACGATGGAGAGCTTGATCCCGTCCTTGAAGAACGCCTCCGGTTCGGCGCCGAAGGCCCGGGCGATGCCGAGGTTCAGGTCCTTGAGCTGCGCGATGGTCGAGCGGAGGGCCGCGGGGACTTCCTCCGGCCGCAGGTCACAGACGTTCGAGAACGGAAGGGAGCTTACGTTCCCGATCTTGAGACTCTTGAGGAAGCTCTCCCGGCAAAGCTCGTTCCTCGCGAAGGCCCCCGGGACCAGGGCCACCCAGACGAGAAGGAAGAGGAGGTTCTTCAAAGCTTCGCTTCCGCGCAGGCACTCGTCCCGACGTACTTCGACTCACCGTTTGGCTTGTAAAGGTACCCGTCCACGCAGGCGTAGGTTCCGATCTTCCCCTCTCGGCACGCGCTCGTGCCGACGTACTTCGACCCGCCGGTGGGCAGGTAGAGGTACCCGTCGATGCACGCGAAGAGACCGACCTGAGCGCTCTGGCAGGCGGAGGTTCCGACGTAGCTCGACTGCGAGTTCGGTTTGTAGAGGTAGCCGTCCACGCACGCGAAGTAGCCGACCTTCGCGTCCCGGCAGGCGCTGGTGCCCACGTACTTAGTCTGGCCGTTCGGGAGGTAGAGGTACCCGCCGACGCAGGCGTACCCGGAAGCTTGGGCGAAGGTCTCAAAGCTCAGGAGGAAGAGAAGGGAGGTCAGTGAAGTTTTCATCCGCGGACGCTACCACGAAACGCCCGGCGCGCCAGAATGAAAGATAAAATTTATAGGCTCCCGGGTCCGATCCGGCGGTCCATGCTATCGTAATCCCATGCTACGAATCTTCATCTTCCTCCTCCTGAGTCTCCCCGTCGCGGACGCCTGTGTCTCGAAGCACAGGACCGAGGTCGTCGCCATCGCCCAGAAGCACTCCTGGGACGACAAGAACAACCACTGCTCCGTGAGCTGCCTCCTCTCCCTCCGCTGCTCCCTCACCGAGGTGGCCCTCGCCGGGTACTACAAGGAGCTCCGAGACGTCCTGGGGCCCGGGAGCGCAGACGCCCGGGACCTCGAGGCCAACCGGATCGGCAGAGACCAGGTTCGGTACAAGCGGGCCCGCACGGACCGCGAGTGCCTGAGCCAGTGTGACCTGTACTACTAGAGGCGGACCCGGCCCCGGAGGTCGGTGGAGGATACCGCTTCGTAGTCGTGGCGATCGAGGAAGGTGATCCGGAGCTTCGGCGCGACGGCCTTGACCTTTCCGATCATCTCGATCCGCGCGTCGTCCTTCTCCAGTCGCGGAACCACGTAGAGGCAGTCCAGGGTCCGGAGGAGGTCCTCGCTCCTGGTCCAGCCGAGGATCTTCTCGAAGCTGTCGTACCCGATGAGGAGGGAGAGCTGGTTGCCCGGGAACTTCCGCCGCATGAGCTCGATCCACTCCACGGTCGGGTTGCGTCTGGGCTCGAGGAGGAAGGTCGGCACGAGGAACTGCTTCTTGCCGAAGCGAACCCGGGCGCTGATCTCCAGGATGGTGCAGACGATGTTGAGCTCCCGGTAGTCCTTGTGCGGGTTCCGGTCCGGGATCACGAAGCAGGTCTTGTCTGCGGGGATGAGGTTGAGGCAGGCCTGGTGGCCCGCGTGCCACGGGTTGAAGGTCCCGCCGAAGAAGACCCACTCATCGGACTGGTTGGCGAAGACCACCCCCGGACAGAGCCCGTGGAGCTCGTCGTAGTGGGGGGAGAAGGGGTAGCGGGCCGCCACCAGCTCCACCAGGGCGTTCGCGTCCTTGGGAGCGAGGTCCGGCAGGAGGGAGGTCCAGATCATGGTGTAGTCCGAGGTCGGGCTGAGCTCGAACTCGATGGCATCCTTCCAGAAGACCGGCTTCGAAAAGACCTCCCCCGGCTGGGCCAGCCGGACGCGGAGATAGGAGTCTTTGATGAAAATTGAAAGTCGTAGCAATCAGGTTCCCGGGTGAAAAGGAATCTTCTTCCCAAGTTTAATCTCGTCCAGTCCCATTTTACACTGATACACGAGAATTTCTACCCCCGAAGCTGCGGCTTCTTGCAGGAGTCGAGAATATTCCTTATCGATGGACACGGCCGGCCTCATCGACTCCACATCCTCTCTTTGAACAACATAGAGCATCACCGTCCGGTAGCCCTCCTTCCGCAACGACGCGAGCTCCTGCAGGTGCTTCTGCCCCCGGGTGGAGACGGCGTCCGGGAACTGGGCGACCCCGTCGAGCTTCAGAGTCACGTTTTTGACTTCGATGAAGCAGTCGGGAAGGCCCGGGTGTCCGCTCAGGTAGAAATCCAACCGGCTCTCGCCGACCTTCATCTCGGGCTTGATCACCGAGTAGCCAGAGAGGTCCTCCAGGAGACCTTGCTCCAGCCAGTGCTTCACGAGCTTATTGGCGTTGGCGGTGTTCACGCCGATCCAGGTCTGGCCGTTGTGGATGAGCTCGAGGGTGTAGGGGAGCTTTCGAGAAAGATTGTCGGACTTTGAAACTGCGCATTTCCAGTTCGGTTCCCAGCAGGAAGTCATGCTGCCGGTGTTGGGAACGTGCACGGTAACCGTAGAGGAGTCCAGGGTGCAGTCAGCAAGAAATCTTTTGTATCTTTTGAGAAGAATGGCCTCGGTCAGAGGCTGGGCCCATTTCAAAATTTATTCTCCATCGGAAGGGTTGAACTGTAGTAACGATTCTATTTTTTGTAAATGACACAATGCTATCGATTTAAAAACATGCGAGGTGCGCTAACAAGAGATTTAGACAGATTGGAAGGAGTTAGTTAAATTATCTGAACTTTTTTTCTTTCTATTTTAAGGAGTCCCCAATGTCTGAAAAGGCCAAACTCATCCTCGGCGAGAAGACCTTCGAACTACCGGTGTTCACTGGAACCGAAGGTGAGAAGTCCATCGATATCACCAAGCTCAGAGCAGAGACCGGGTACGTGACCCTGGACTCCGGGTACATGAATACGGGTGCGTGCACTTCGGCCATCACTTTCCTCGACGGAGAGAAGGGGATCCTGAAGTACCGGGGCTACAACATCGAGGAGATCGCGCAGAAGTCTTCCTTCATCGAGTCCTCCTACCTCGTGATCTACGGGAAGCTTCCG
>SXUH01000033.1 GCA_005791855.1 Bdellovibrionales bacterium | reverse complement strand
GCTGCTGGGCCTTGAGCGCCTCCACCAGCCGGAGCTTGTTGGCCGGGGAGACGCGGGCGTAGACCGAGACCTCCCGGCAGAGCTTCCGGAACTCTTCTTCGCTGAGGGCGTCGATCTCCACGCCGGTCAGGACGCGGGCGTCCGGCGTGGTGGTGATCCCGAGTTCGTAGGCGATGGCCCCGGCGGTCTGGGGATGGTCTCCGGTGATCATCAGCACCCGGATGCCGGAGCGCTGGCACTTGTGGATGGCTTCCTTCGATTCTACCCGGGGAGGATCGGCCATGGCCGAAAGACCCAGGAACCGGAGTCCCGATTCGATCTCCTGGTAGCTCACGTTGAGCTCGGATCCTTGGTAGTTTTTCGTGGCGTAGCCGAGGACGCGCATCCCTTTCCTGGAGAAGGAGCTCACCGTCTCGGCGATCGCCGCCGCCTCGCTTTCGCTGAGGTCGCAGACGGCGAGGATCGCCTCCGGCGCGCCCTTGGTGTGGATCCGGAGCGCCTCCCCCTCCCGAGAGGCCACACTCATCCGCTTGCGGTCACTCTCGAAGCTCCACTCGAAGACCCGCGGGTGAGAGAGGCGCACCTCCTCGGGAGGGACGCCGCGCTTGCGGGCGTGCTCCAGGAGAGCGATCTCCGTCGAGTCACCGGTGCCGCCGTTCTCAAGGCCCGCGTTGTTACAGAGGACCATGGTCCGCAGGAGCTCTTCGTCCCGCGGGCCCGCAGCGGCGAAGGTTTCGCGGACTTCCATCTTCCCGGTGGTGAGGGTGCCGGTCTTGTCCGTGCAGATCACGGTGGTCGCACCGAGAGTCTCCACCGCGCCCATCTTCCGGACCAGGGCCTTCTTCTGGGACATGCGCCGGACGGCCATGACCAGGGCGATGGTCACCACTGTCGGGAGCCCTTCCGGGATGGCGGCGATGGAAAGAGAGAGGGCCGACATGAGCACCTCGACCCAGGGCCTCTGCTGGAAGGCCCCGATCCCCGCGACGAGGAGGATGACCAGGACGCCGATGACGAGGAGGTTTCTTCCCACGATCTCCAGGCGGTGCTGGAGCGGCGTGCTCTGGGCTTCTGCCCCCGAGATCATCTGGGCGATCTTCCCCACCTCAGTGTTCTTTCCGATGGCGACGACGACGGCCTTCACGCTGCCTTGACCCAGGGCCGTGCTGGCGAAGAGCATGTTCTTCCGGTCTCCGAGCGAGGCCGCGGCAGCCACGACGCCGGTGGATTTCTCCACCGGGAGGGACTCGCCGGTGAGGATCGCCTCGTCGACCGCAAGCTGGTGGGCGGCGATGATCCGCGCGTCGGCGGGGACGAAGTCCCCGGCCTCGAGGACGAGGATGTCTCCGAGGCACACCTCTTCAGAGGGGATGAGCTCCACCGTCCCCGCCCGGAGCACCTTCGCCTTCGGAGAACTTAAGGCGGCGAGGGCCTCGATGGAAGCCTCGGCCTTGTATTCCTGGACGAAGCCGATGAGCGTGTTGATGAGGACGATGGCCACGATCGCCCAGCCGTCGAGGGCCTCTCCGAGAGAGAAGGCGACGGCGGCGGCCACGATGAGGACGACCACCATGGGATTCTTGAACTGCTTCAGGAACACCTCGGCGCGCGAGACCCTCTTCTTGAGCTCGAGGGCGTTGGGGCCGTGCTCTCGGCGCCGGCGGCGGGCCTCCTCTTCGGTGAGGCCCCGGGCCTCGTCGACGGCCAGGTGTGAAAGTAGGTCCTCGGGTCTCCGGGTCCAGGGTGCGTCCATCGTTCCTCACTCTTCGGATCTCTAAAATATAAAAAGTCCGGGGTCAGTTTTAAAGGTTAGCTGCAGCTATTATCACCAGAGCACCGGAGAATTAACTGACGAAAGTCATGTTTTCTCCTGACCCGCACACTCGTGCAAACCGGAACTCGGGCGTAGGCTCAGAGGATGAAAATCATCTCCGTCTTCTGCTACCTCCTCCTCCCCTGGGCCCTGTGCCTGGCCCAAGCTCCGGTTGGCTCCGACATCGAAGTCGTTGGGAAGCTCGAGTCCTTGGGCAGCTCCGTGCGGCTCGTCCGATCAGTGGAGGGCGACGCCATCCCAAGTGTGCTTGAGGATGAGAACCTGATGAAAGTTATAAGATCGATGAGACCCGGAGACGACGCACTCGTCCGAGGCCACATCTCCTATGTCCCCTCAGCCGCCGCGGGAGAAACCAATCTGGTGCCGGTGTTCGTCATCACAGGAGTCAAGACCGTCTCGCTCAAGAGGCTCGCGGATGCTCTGGACGCCGCTGGGAGCGAGAGGCCCATCCCCCTGCGTCTCGAGGCGAAGGTCTACTCTCCTCAGGCGATCCCCGTGAGCACCGAAGTCGCCTCGGCCCTCACCGTCACGGGGTCCATGCTCCTCATGCACTCCCTCACCGCCGGTGGCCTCGAACCGATGCTCACCAGGGAGCTCAACCAAGGACTGATCATCTTCGCCGGTGCCCTCATGACCGGAACCTTCATCTACAAGCAACTCACCAGTGCAAAACCCAAGGAGTGAAAAATGAGTAAGCCCATCCCCCAGATCAAGAAGTACATGACCCAGACCCCGATCTCGATTGAGAAGGACGCTCCGCTACTGGACGCCGCAGCCCTCATGCAGAAGAACCACATCCGCCACCTCCCCGTGCTCTACGGCGGGAAGATCGAGGGGATCCTCTCGAGCACGGACGTGAACCTCATCCGGTCGCTGAACGGCGTGGACCTGGCGAAGCTCAAGGTCTACGACTGCTTCACCCCGAATCCCTACAAGGTTACTCCGGAAACGCTGCTCGATGAGGTGCTCGATGAAATGGCCGAGAAGAAGTACGGCTGCGTGCTGGTCAATGACAACGAGCATCTTGTAGGGATCTTCACTTGGATCGATGCTTTAAAGGCGACGAAGAACTTACTCGAAACCCGTTTACGAAAGTAGAGGTCACCATGAAGCACGCAGCTCTCCTTCTCTCCCTCCTCTTCCTCACTCCCGCGCTGGCCGCACCCCTGTCGCAGATGAACCGGGCGTTCGCGGCCCTCACCGAACTCATCCCCTTCCTGAGCGACCGGGAGAAGTTCCTGGAGAAGAAGAACGAGGCCCTGATCGGGGAGAAGATCGTCGAGCTGCAGGAAGCCTTCCGCTCCGCCAAGCACGAGAAGGTGCTCAAGCAGGACCTCTTCGCCCCGTCCTACGCGCTGGTGAACGAGAACCTCCAGAGCAGCCTCGAGTCCTTCAGAAAGGGTGAGAAGGACTTCGCCCACTGGCGGCTCCGGGAGATCACCACCCACTGCCTGGACTGCCACACCCGGCTCCCGCCGTCCCACACCTCGAGCTTCCAGAACGGCGAGCTCTCCATCGATCCGTCGAAGTTCGACACTGTCTACAACCTGGGTCTGGCCCAGCTCATCGTCCGCCGGTACGTGGACGCGAAGGCGAGCTTCGTGCGCGCCATCGACGATGCCCTCATCAAGAAGTACTTCAAGGACGTGGAGCTCCCGTTCAAGCAGCTCCTCCTGATCGACACGAAGGTGCTCAAGACGCCGGCGGACCTGGTTTCGAAGTTCGGCCACTACGCCGGGAAGAAGGAGCTCCCGGAGTCCGTCAAGCGCTCCGTCGTCGCCTGGAGGAACCGGCTCCAGTTCTGGGAGAATAGTAAGTACCTGGGCCCGGGCCTTGCGACCGAGAAGGACGTCGAGGAGTTCACCGCCGCCGTGCTCGCTCCGCTCAAGGCGAAGCCCTCCCTGGAGGAAGGGAACGACGTCGACCTGCTCTTCGCCTCGGGTCTGCTCTCCAACTTCCTCTTCGAAAACCCCGAGTCCCCCAAGGCGCCGGAGATCAGCTACTGGCTGGGCTGGGCCGAGAAGCACCTCAAGCGGGAGAACTTCTTCGGCTCCGGCGACCGCTTCCTCAAGCAGTGCGTGCGCCGGTACCCGAAGAGCCCCGTGGCCCCCAAGTGCCTCGAGGAGTACAAGGAGAGTGTCGAGTTCGACTTCTCCGGATCCTCGGGGACGCACATCCCGGCGGACGTGAAGAAGGAGCTCGAAGACCTGGCCAAGCTCCTCCGGAAAAGATGAGACCCCGGAAGTTTCAGATCTACAAGGCCCGGGGGAACACCGAGTTCTTCTCCCGGGATAAGCTCTACACCTCGCTCCGGCGGACGGACCTCCCGCCCCGCCAGTGCGACCTCATCACCGACCAGGTCTCCCGCGAGAGCTCCGAGGGCGACAGGACCCGGGACATCTACAAGAAGGCCCTGCGCCTGGTCCACGAGCGCTCCCCGGTCGCGGCCATCCAGTACTCCCTCAAGCGCGCGCTCCTCGAGCTCGGGCCCACCGGGCACCACTTCGAAACCTACGTCGCGCGCTACTTCGAAAGGCTCGGGTACCGAGCGACCACCTGCCAGACCCTCCAGGGCAGGTACGTGCGGCACGAGGTGGACGTCGTGGCCCAGAAGCAGGGCCGCTCCTCCTTCGTCGAATGCAAGTTCCACAACCGAGTGGGGAGCAAGAACGACGTCAAGGTCACCCTCTACGTGAAAGCCCGCTGGGACGACCTGCGGGAAGGGCCCGAGGGGAAGCGGCTCGAGAACTTCTACCTCGTGAGCAACACGGCCTTCAGCGCCGACGCCCTCACCTACGCCAGAGGCACGGGCCTGCTGCTCCTCGGGGTCAACGCGCCCGCGGAGCGCTCGTTCCTCGAGGAGATCAAGGGCCTTCGCCTCTACCCCATCACCAGTCTGCGGCGCCTGAGCAAGCTGATGAAACAGCACCTCCTCTCCCGGAACATCATCCTCGCCGCCGACCTTCCGGCGCACCTGAACCTCCTCCTCCAGCTGGGCCTGGAGGAATCGAGCATCGACTCGCTCCTGGCGGAGATCGATCTGCTAAAGGAGAGCAAAGCATGAAACTCAGATTCTGGGGAGCCACGGACGACGTCACCGGCTCCCTGACCTTCCTCCACCTTCCGAGCGGAACCATCGCCGTCGACGCGGGTCTGGCCCAGGGGCCGACGGAAACGGAGAAGCTAAACCTCCTGAGGCTTCCCATCGCGGCCAGGGAGATCGACGCCGTCATCATCACCCACGCCCACCTCGACCACTGTGGCCTCTTGCCGAAGCTCGTGAGGGACGGCTTCCGGGGGCCCGTCTTCTGCACGCCGCCCACGGCACGGCTGATGCGGGTCATCCTCCTCGACAGCGCCAAGCTCAACCAGCACGACTCGAATCTCTACCAAGAGGAAGACGTGACCGCCGCTCTCCGGTTGGTCAGGACCTGCGACTGGGACGAAGCCTTCGAGGTCCTCGGTGCCTCCGTGGTCCTTCGTCCCGCGGGCCACATCCTCGGGGCTTCATCAGTGCTGATCCGGGCCCAGGGCCAGCGGATCGTCTTCTCCGGAGACCTGGGTCGCTACGACGATCCGATGCTTCCGCCTCACGGAGTCTGTCCGGAGGCGGACGTCGTCGTGATGGAGTCCACCTACGGAGGTCACAACCGGAAGGGCGACCTTAAGAAAGAGCTC
>SXUH01000283.1 GCA_005791855.1 Bdellovibrionales bacterium | reverse complement strand
GGGCCATAATGAAAAACTCAATCAATACTCTTACCTTTATCGGCACACTGGCCTTGAGCTCGGCGGCGAGCGCGGTGGCGACCATCCCCATCACCCCCTTTGCGCCGAACACTGCGATCTCCGCGTCTGCGATGAACACCAACTTTAATAACATCACCACCTTCCTTGGTCCACTGCTCGCGTGCACGAGCTCCCAGATCCTTGGCTTCAGCGCGACCGGGGTTCCAGCGTGTGTCACGCCTGGGGTAGGTGGAACTGTGACTTCAGTCGTCGCCGGAACCGGTCTGACCGGAGGGACGATCACGACATCCGGAACGATCAACGTCGACGTCGGAACCTCAGCTAATAAAATCGTCCAGCTCGACGGTAGTGGCCATCTTCCAGCTGTGAACGCATCGAACCTCACGAACCTGAATCCCGCAAACCTCGCGAGCGCAATTCCCCTGAGTAAAGGGGGGACCGGACTCACTGGTGGCGGAGCTGCGTACAAGTATCTTGGAATGGATAGCGCAGGTTCGGGCCTTGAATATAAGTCCGTCACCGCGAGCTCACCTCTGGCCTACAACCACTCGGGAGGCACCTCCACCCTCTACCTTAACCTAACCGCAAATCGGCTCTATACCTCGGACGGCTCCGGGAACCTTGCGACCTTTTCCTGTGCCGTCGGCCAGACCCTATCCTTCAACGTGAGTAACGAACCTCTGTGCACGAACATCGTAGATTCCAGTAAGCTCCCCCTCTCTGGCGGTACCATGACCGGAGCCCTAAACCTCGGAGCATATAGGATCACGAACCTCGGCGCCCCAACTGCCTCCACGGACGCCGCGACGAAAGGTTACGTCGACGGAGTGGCGACACCATCTGTCTGGACCGTTACCGGATCGGACATCTACTTCAATACCGGCAAGGTCGGGATTGGAACCTCGACACCGCAGGCTGTGCTCGATCTCCAGGGAACCACTGGTATGCTCGTACCGAGAATGGCTACGAATCCGACCGGGGCAGAGGGGATGGTGTTCTTCGACAACAACTTAAAAAAGTTGAAATTCTACGACGGGTTCTCTTGGAGAAACGTGAAGTTCGACCCCGTTCGATTCTTGAGCACGAGCCTTTCGGCGAACCTGCCAATTACCTGTGGGTCCCAAGAAAGGGCACCCGCAGTGATAGCTTCCGAAAACCTCGGAGGAGCTTACAACACTTCTTCTAACATCTTCACCGCTCCGGACGCAGGGGTGTATGAGTTTGCTGTCGAAGTTTTTCCAACGTCAATCGTCAACGGTGCCCAGCCGGTGTTTCAAATCATCGTCAATAACGGAACCCCGAAGGGCTTGAAAAAGTTCCACAAGCTCGCCGCCGCGGACCAGGTGGAACTCGTTCTTGATTGCTCTGGTTCTCCAGGTGCAGGTTTTACCATCCAAAGCGGTGACTTCATCTACGGGATCAAGAAGTTCTAAGACCTGGGCCATCACAAATGGATCTGAACCCCAGCTGGCCCAGGTCGAACACAGGCCTCTTCGCCTGCGACACCACCCAGTCTAAAAAACTCGGCGCCGGCGCCCGCCAGGCCTCCCACTGGAACCGCTGGGCCACGTAGCTCATCACCAGTTCCAGGAAGTCCGTCTCCTCCCCATAGGGGAGATTCAGGAGCCCCAGCATGTCGTCATCCCGCACGTAGAGCTTCACGTTCCGTCCCTTCACGTGCACGGGCCTCACCGCGAAGCTTAGCCCCTGGGCCATCTCGTCCTCCGGATCGTGCCGGGGGGCCTCCGGGTGTGCGAAGTAGGGGTGGGGCTCGAAGTCCCGCTCGCACCAGTCGATGGAGAGTTCGTGCTTCTGGAGCCAGCGCAGGAAGGCTCGGCCCTCGCCGAGCTCGGCTTCCTCGTGCGCACCCGACGCCCGCCAGCCGCTGTAGGCGCGTTTGAACGAAACCTTCTTCGGCATGACCCGTTTGAACAGAAGGAGCGCGTGCCGGTCCCCGGGCCTTGGGAACCACTTCTTCCCTTGGGTCCAGACGGGTGCGAAGGTGACGATGGGGTTTGGCCTGTCCGTGGCTACTTGAAGAGACTCTTCAATCGACCAAGACTTCCGACCGTGGAGCATGGTGTGTTTCATGCCTGCTCCTTCGACCCTCCGGACGAAAAAATTTAATGCCGATTAACTAGCTAGTTTTTCTAGTCGAGCTCGACCCACTGGCACCCGCGGGTCATCTTACAGAACTCTCCGTTGGTCCCGATGTTCCCTTGGTTCCGGCAGAGGAGGGCCATGTGCTCGTTCCCCGGCGTGTTGGTACAGACCCCGACGCTGGTGATGGAGATCCATTCGCAGCCGAAGGTCATCTTACAGAGCTGCTTCCCGTTATGCCCCTCGCCCTGCATGCGGCAGACTGGCTCCATGTGGGAACTTCCGATCTTGGCCCGGCAGATTCCTGTGCTTTGAGAGAAGGTGAGGCCCGAGAGGGTGAGAGTGAAGATGAAAACGATGGATTTCATGGGAGGTCCTTGGTTGAGTGTTTCTGGTCCTTTACCCCGGACCAGGGCCCCGAGGTAGGGGGGAAGAAAAAATTACCCGTCCGATGAACTGGATGCCGTAGCGGTAGTAGGATGCCGAGGGCACCACCTACAAAGGATCATATGCGCCTCTTCCTCCTGGCCGTCATTCTTATTCAAATCCCAGGGGCGTGGGCCCAGAACATGGACGTCGACCTCAACACCCACTGCCGCAAGTGGCACGGTGAAAGGTCCTATGCGACCCGGAACCACTCCGTGGCCTTCGGCTGGCTCTGCACCGACGGACAGACCAACTGGGACATCGACATGAACGGCGCCTGCCGGGAGATCGGCGGCGGGGGAGCCGTCCGGGTCGGTTCCCTCTCGAACAACGGGTGGCAGTGCCTCCGGGGCCGCGTCCCGGCGAAGGTCCCCGGACATTTTCCCCTCGACCTCAACGACCACTGTCGGCGGTGGCACGGATACTACGCCCACGCGCTGAACTCTCCGGCGGCGGCCAACGGCTGGCTCTGCTCCGACGGACAGACCACCTGGGATGTTGATCTGAACGGGGCCTGCCGCGAACTCGGTGGGCGGGCCGCCGTCCGGGTCGGGAAGAAAACAGACTACGACTGGCAGTGCCTGGGGACGAGGTCGCGCGGACTCGAGCAACCCAGTAGGAACTTCGACGTCGACCTGAACTCCCACTGCCGACGGTGGCACGGAGAGTCCGCGGCGGCCAGGAAGGAACCAAAGGATAGGAGTGGCTGGAGGTGCGCCAGCGGCGGCGGGGAGTGGTTCCTGGACGTGGACGGCGCTTGCCGGGAGCTCGGCGGGAGGGCCGCCGTTCGGGACCCGAAGGCGAACAATGGTTGGAAGTGTCTCCCGGGGCAGAGGCTTCCAAATTGTAAAGTTCTAAGCGACCTCTGGGAGAAGACCTACTACGGGAAGCTGAGGCCCAACTGGGCCCCGGGCCCCTTGGCCTGCGGGTACGACGTCTCGGAGCTCACCGACCAGGAGCGAGTGGCCATGCTCACAGCTCGCGCTGCCTACGTCCTCGATCGCACCGAATTCTTCTACCAGAAGCTGGACCCGACTCCGATCATCCCCGGACAGAAGGTCACAAGGCCCCCGGCTTCCATGCTCGACTGGGTCGCCCGGAGGCTCAAGGGCCTTGTCTACGTCGCAGATCCGGGAACGCCGTACGCCGATCAGGTGCGGGGCCTGATCCACATCAGCCGTGCGGACTACGACTTCGAGGGGCCCCTGAATCTGGGAGTCGGGCTCGCGGGCCAGATCATCCATGAGACTCGGCACATCGGCATTCCGGTCTACGGACACGTCAAGTGCGCCACCTCCGCGGGCCATAACTGTGACCCGACCGTCACCGAGGACTTCGAGAGCGGAGGGTCTCACGCGGTTGCGGCCTTGTGGCTTTCCTGGATTGGGATGCACTCGAGCTGGCCCCTAGAAGAGAAGGAGATGGTCCTGAACACCGTGAGCTGGGTTCTCCGGGAGCGGATCAACGCCGCTCCCGAGGTTCGAGCTCAATTTTCTTGGAAGTACCTTGGTAAGCCTTTGTAAAAAGGTATCCTTTCATCCGACGATTATGGTTTTTTAATTAAGCCCAGGAACCCTCTGTGCCGATAAGGTGTTACTACCTTGGAGTCACCTATGAAATACCTCTTGGCCTTCCCGCTCTTCGTTCTCTCGTCCTGTGCCTACCACGATCTCACCAAAGACCAGACCGTCCGGAAGGTCGCCGCCGAATCCCGCAACTGCGCCGCCGTTGCTGAGTCGAAGGCCTCGCGAGGCTACAACCAGGGAGACCTGGCCTTGATCCAGAATCTGCGGCACCTTGAGGCCTATAAGAAGGTCTGCATCCAAGACGGGAAGAGGCTCAAGGGGATGAGATTCCTTCCGACCATCGAGAAGACCTACTACCTCGATGCCTTCGACTGCGACGCCCGTCTCGACGTCGTCCAGGATATGGCCGCGGAGATCTCCTTTAAGAAAGAGTTCGGGATGGGCCTCAACGCTTACTACGGTGTGATCCGGAACCGGATCCATCCGGACCCGAGTAAGTCCATGACCAAGGAAATCAGCCAGGCCATCAGCCGGGAAGGCCAGCAGGCGACCAACCGCTACAACCAGCTCCGGTCCGTCCGGCCCGCGCAGGCGGAGGAGATCGTGAGCGACTACGTTCAGGAATCCTGCTTCCACGAGACCGAGGAGGAAATTTCCTCAAGACTCACGTTGAAGGACTGCTCGCTTCCGACGGTGAGCGCGCCGCAGTTCGTACCCGCGCCGAAGGGACCGACGCAGACCCTGTCGAAGTCGAGCGTCGGCTTGGCCATGATGCTCAAGCTCGAGAAGATCATCCAGTCTCCGGAGAGCTGCGACTCCAAGGCCCAGCAGATGAAGACGCTCTTTGCCACCTCCAAGGTCACGAGCCTCGACGACCTCGCGTACATGAGCTACGTCGCAAAGAACTTCGAGACCGTGATCCACACCCCCGCCCTCCGGGCGATCTTCGCCTCGGCGATGAAAGGGACCACCGTATTCGAACCCTACTGTGACATCCAGGAGAACACCTGCCACAAGCTCGAAGGTTCCATGTACCTCATGCGAAACGCGGTGATCAGTTCGGAGAACAAGGCCCTCGCCGAGGAGGGGGCCCCCGGCTACGATTACTTCGAAACCCTCTCCGCCGCACAGAAAGCAAAGGTGGTGGAAGAGGTCCAGCAGACCATCGACACCGTCATCCGCAACCCGGCCCAGGGGCACAAGCTCTCCGAGGCCTTCCGCGATGAGTGCGACGGGATCCTCTCCGAGAGCTTCGGCGACGGAGCTGCGCTAGCAACCGGATCGGGGTATGGCCTCATCCCGGACCATGTCTGGGAGAGAGATGGAAAGGTCTGTAAGAAAGACGCCACCCATGGTTGCAGGAAGCGCGAGCTCAAGACCGCTTCCTACCTCCTCGCGGGCTACGACTCCTTCGCCCGCATGCACCTCTACGCCGATAAGAACCTCAGCGACGACCTCACCCGGCCAACCTTCGCTCCGGACAACTGGACCTCCACTGGCCCCGGGGGCCTGTGGGCCACCGCCGGCAGCTACCTCCTGAACTACAAGCGCTTCGGGAGATACCGCAACGTGATCTACAACCCGAACCACCTCGGGACTCCTTCCATGCTCGGCAAGCGATCGAACCCGCGGAACTCCAAGGGCTGGGTCCAGATCGGAACCATCGGCGGGATCGGCGGCGGAGCGCTCTCCGATCGGAAAGGGACCACGAGCAACGAGAGCCCCTACGTCCACTCGCACCTGCAGATCCTCCAGGCCGATGCCCGGAGCCTCTTGAACTTCCAGGACGCCTTCTGCAGAGGGAAGCCCGCTCCCTAGTGGTAGTAGTACTTCTGGTCGTCCTCGGTCATGAACTCGTGGTTCTGGCTGAGGAAGTCCAGGAGCTCGTCGTCCACGTCCGGCGGGTCGTCCACCCACACCTCGGCCGCGAGGAACTTCTCCTTCATCCTCCACTGGTAGCCGAGCGCGAAGAGCACTCCCAGCACGAACCCCACCGCGTGGGAGGCGTAGCTCACCCGCTCCTCGAGGATTCCTCCCTGGGGGAAGAGGAAGATCAGCGACATGGCGCAGATGTTGATGAGCCGTTTCCCGGCGGAGATCCGGCGTTCGATGAAGGCGTACATGGTGAGCCAGAACGCGGCCATGAAGTAGATCACTCCGGAGATCCCGACGAGGGTCACGCCCGGCGGGTAGAAGCTCAGGACGATGAGGTTGATCACCGCTCCCGAGAGGAGACTCGTGATCGGAAACAACAGTAAACCGAAGTACGTGTTGAGGAGGACCGCGAGGAGGGTGAAGGCGATGGAGTTGAGGGCGAGGTGGTCGAGGTCCGCGTGGACCAGGGTGGTGGTGAAGAGCCGCCAGTGCTCTCCTAGGCCAAAGACCTGCTCACCGCTCGCGGCGAAGAGGTCCCGGAAGCGAGTGAGGTGGTTCACGTCCGCGAAGTGGATGACCACGAGGACCAGCAGACCGAGAAGGCCCATGAGGACGTTCAACGGTTCCGGTTTCTTCGAGAGATAGATTTTATAAAGTCTCTTCTTCATTCCCCTAAGATGGAGACGATGAAATAGAAGTCAAGGGAAGTCCGATATCTCTCCCGGCTGTCGCCGCAACACGGCAGAATCATGCGAGTCTTAATTAAAAGCAATTTACCCTGGCACTATTTAGTTTTTAAAAAGGTTCGCGCTTCCTAGAATGCGGGAAGAAAGAATTTCTATTCACAGATTCACGTGGAGGTTCCATGAGGGAACGTTTTAGATACCTTACAGTCGCAGCTCTCTTCCTTTCAAATCTCTCCTTCGCTCAAACTGAGACCAAGCTCCGGACCATCCCCGGCAAGTACCTGGTGATCTTGAAGGAAGGTTCGACGACGGCCATCGGTGATCGGCTCCGGGGCCTTGTCCGAGGAAAGGTCCTGGACCTCCTGAGTTCCCACGGGATCGACGAGGCCCGGGTCAAGAGCATCTACTCTAACGTCTTCCGCGGCTTCTCGGCGTCTCTCAGTAAGGCCGAGCTCGCACTCTTAAAACTCGACCCCCGCGTGCTCCGGATCGAGGCCGACCAGGTCATCTCCGTCATGCAGACGACCAACTACTGTCCGGCCCCCGTTTCCCAACCAACGGAGCTCCTCGGCTGGGGACCCCAGCGCATCGGCTACGGCGGAGGAACAGGGAAGGTCGCCTGGGTGGTGGACACCGGTGTCGACCTCTGTCACCCGGACCTCAACGTGGACAAGGCCCGAAGCCGGTCCTTCGTCGGCACCGCTACGGCCAACGATGACCACGGCCACGGGACCCACGTGGCGGGAATCATCGGCGCGAAGAATAACTCCATCGGCATGCGGGGTGTGGCCTCCAACACGCTCATCGTCGGGATCAAGGTCCTCGCGGCCAATGGAGAATCCACCGCGACCTCCCTGCTCTCGGGCCTTGACTACGTCTACGCCAACGTCAAAGTCGGCGAGGTCGTGAACCTGAGCCTCGGGGGAGGTGCGAGCCAGGCCATGGACGACGCCGTGAAGAGGATCGCCGCCAAGGGCGCCTGGGTCGTGGTGGCCGCCGGAAACAACGGGGCCAACGCCAACAACTACTCCCCGGCCCGGGCCAACGCTACCAGGCTCTACACCATCTCGGCCTTCGGCCGCGGCGACTACCTGACCTCCTGGTCCAACTACGGGAACCCGCCCGTGGACTACTCCGCCCCCGGAGACAACATCTACTCCACCTCCAAGGGCGGGACCTACACGCGCATGAGCGGGACGTCCATGGCGGCCCCGCACTTCTCCGGACTCCTGCTCCTGACCGGCGGAGTGCCCAGATCAGGCGGCGTGGTCTCGAGTGATAAGGATAGCACCTCCGACGTGATCGCCGTTAGGTAAGTCCCTTCGCGAAGAGGGCCAGGCCCCCGACCACCGACTGGTAGATGTTGTGGTCGACGAGCTTCTCCTCCCCGAAGATGGCCTCGATCCGCGCTCGGATGAGGGGGAACTGCGAGGTCCCTCCGGTGAGGCACACCTGGTCCACGTCCTGCGGGGTGAGGCCCGATTGCCGGAAGACGTCCATGAGTTCGTTCATGATCTCGGCGACCGTCGGCGCCACACTCACCTCGAAGTCTTCCTTCGCGACCGGCTCTTCGATGGCGATCCCCGGGTAGGCCATGCGGAAGGTCTCCGCGGGCCTCCGGGTAAGGCCAATCTTGGTCTTCTCGATCTCGTGGAAGAGCGGGAACCCGAGCTGGTGATCCACCAGGGTCATGAGCTGGCCCAGCCGTCTCTGGTCTTCCGCGGAGAGGGCGAACTTCCGGATCCCCTGGAGGAACTCCCAGGTGTCCTTGTCCCGCAGGTGGGTGACGTGCGCCGGCGAGCAGATCTTGGTCAAGAGGTTCCGCGGGAAGCGCAGGACGTTTGAACTTCCCGGGAGCCGGTACTCGAACCTCGATCCGAAGTGGGGAGCGACGAAGTCCCGCATCAGCATCCCGTCGAGCGCATCCCCCGCGAGGAACACGCCGGAGAGCCCGAGGATGTCCTTGTCGGAGAACCCTCCCTGGTGGAACTTCAGCAGGGTGAAGTCCGAGGTCCCGCCGCCGAAGTCGGCGATGAGCACCACCGTTTCTTTCTTCGAGGCCAGGCTGTAGTCCAGGCCCGCAGCCACGGGCTCGGGACAGAAGTGGATCTCCTTGAACCCCGCGAGCTCTCCGCCTCTGCGCATCCGGTCCTCCGCGAGCCGGTCCTGCTCCTTATCCAGGGAATAGAGCGCGGGCCTTCCCAGGACTAGCCGGTCGACCTTCTTCCCCGTGAACGCATCGGCCCTCCGCCGCAGCTCCGAGAGGAACACGGCCACGAGGTCCGAGATCCCCATGGTCTTCCCGAAGACCGTGGTTCCGCCGTAGCTCGGCTCGGGGAGGAACTTCTTGATCGACCGGAAGAAGCGACCTTCGCCGCCGTGGAGTCCGTACTCGGTGATGGCCTCTGTCCCGAAGTACCACCGGTGCTGCTCCGGCGTGTAGAGGAGAGACCGCAGGACGGGCCCGCTCCCGTCCAGCGGGATCGGAACCGGCTCCCCGTGCTCGGGGACGAAGGTCAGAAGAGAGTTGGAGGTTCCGAAGTCGACGGCGTAGTACATCGATTGATTATCTGGCGAATCCGTGTTCAGGGCAAGGACTCTCGACGCCGACCCGGAAGGCCCTACTCGCTCCGGAGGTTCAGGGAGAGCTGGTAGCTGCAGTTCGCTCCGGTCTTCTCGTCGACGATGTTGTAGGTCCCGGTGAAGCGCCGGGAACCTCCGCGCTCTCCGAAGCTTCCCACGAGGTTCACCCGCTTGCAGTTATCCCCCGGGAAGGTCGTCCCCGCCAGCGGCCTGCACTCTCTGCTCATCACATCCACCCGCGGGCCCCGCGGATTCGTGCTCACCCGGCCGATGCGATGAACCGGTGCCGGTGCGAGCTCGGAGACCGCGCCGATGTGAAGGAGGACGTTCCCCTGCGGATCTAGCTGGAGCGACGGAGTGATCCCGTCGGTTAGGTTGCAGGTCTTCGAGGCGTCCGAGTTCTCCGAGACCATTCCTTCGTAGACTCCGCAGTAGCCGCGGAGGCTTCCGAAGCCCTCCTCGCAGTTCTCTTCCTGTCTCTGCACCGTCCCCAGGGCGACGAGGTTCGCCGTGACGATGTCGGAGGCGAGGGGGTACCCGCGCCGGTCTTGCGTGACGACACTCACCGGCACCTTCGACCCAACCGCGTTGGCCTCGGCTTCGGAGGTGATGAAGGTGACCGAGCCCACGCCCTGGGTGTTGTCTCCGAGGTCCACGCGGAAGATGCGGCTCTGGTCGCCGCGGGCGCCGATGAGCTCGACGGACCTGCGGGAGATGGAGTCGTCGTACTTCCCCTGGATCTTCCCCTTATCTTCCACCCAGCGCAGAGTGAACTGAGCGTCTTTCTTCAGCGACGGGTGAGGGTAGGCGCCCCGGAGTTCGTACTGGGTGGCCGCCGTGGCGGAGACGCTGAAGAGAACGAGGAGACTGGCAAGCTTCATGGAATTCCTCTCTGGTTAAAGCATTGGTAGCTTAGGTCTAGAGGAGAATGGGTTCAAATTAAATATGGCCCTAGGTGCGACAAGTCATCCGCAAGATGCGCATATTCCTAAATTTGATTTAAATAAAAACAAACACAACTCGTTTAAAAATAACTAGTCCAACAATTGCGGATTTTCGAAGTAGTGCTTGAGAATTTTCACCATCTGCGAACCTCGTGCGCCGTCGAGTAACCGGTGATCGAAGGTGCAACAAAGACTGATCTGCTTCTGTGCTTTCACATTCCCGGCATCGTCACAGTACGGTTGGAACTCCGCTTTCCCCATGGCGAGCACCGCCGGCGTGTACGTGTACGGCACCAGCGGAACGAACGCCGAGCTGAACCCGAGGCTTCCGATGTTGGTGATCATCATGCTGCCGAAGGCGTCCCGCGGGACCTCCAGGCCCTTGATGTTGAGGTTCAGGCCATAGCTTAAGAACCCGATCAGGTCCAGAACCAACCAGGCCAACCATCCGGGGATGAAGCTCCAGGTCTTCTTGATCTTCTTGAAGTTCAGATCCTCTCCGGAGCGCACGGAGGACGCGGTCTTCGTGAGCTCCGTTGAGATCTGCAGGAAGGACTTCTGGTCGATGTTCCGGATCACGTGGCCCGAGAGCTCGGTCTGGTCGTGGACGATCTGGAAGAAGATGTCCACGTTCTTCCGCGGGTAGATGTTCCCGAGCCGCACGATGGCGTTGAGGTCCGGAACCTCCCGGAGGACGATCCCCATGACCTTTCCCACGAAGTGCGTGAGCGTGATCTTCGTCGGCAGAGTCCGGTTGAGCTCCTCGATCCGCCGGAGGGCCGGTTCCGCGTTGACCTTGAGTTCGCAGTACACCTGGGAATCTCCGATCGGTTTCCAGGTTCCGAGGGAGATTTTCCTCCAGGGGCTCAGCCGTTTCGGCGGACAGAGTTCGACGTTTGTTTTGATCATGAGAGCTAGTTTAAATGAATCTGGCGGAATAATGAAATACCATTTTAGTCACCTATGCGTATGCGCATTTTTCCCATTAAAACTAGTTCAATTTTATTAGTTAAATTAGATCAATTCAAATACACTATTTTTATACCTCATAAGGGGAATTATGCGGTAGATGCCCTCACTATCGTTTTTTGGAGTCAAAAATGAATGAAACTGAGCAAAGCATAAGCGTCCTGAAAAAAATTTTAAAATCCGGGCTCTCGGACGCTACGCAGAAAGTAGCGCCGGAAGTTTTGATCGAAAAATTTTTAACGCCGCAGCCGGCCTTCAAAAAGCTCAAAAAATCTCCCGGTAGACCTCGGGTCGAAGATGATCTCAAGGCCAAAAATTTCACCCTCTGCCTCGCCAAGAAATACCTGGAGTTTTTAGACGGCCTTCGGGTCCCCGGGAAATCCGACCTGGGCCGTGGCCGGAAGATCCGCTTCATCATCGACCAGTTCATCGAGATGAAGCGCCGGCAGAAGGACCAGCTGCAGATCATGAAGGAAAGCCTGCAGAACGTGGAGAAGGTCCTCAAGTCCTACTCCGGGGACGTGAAGAAGGGGAAGAAGCTCGAGCTCGGGCCCCGGGAGCGCGCGGACATCACCAAGGCCGTGAACCACGTGCTGATCATCGTCCGGATCCAGGCGTACAATCCGAAGAACCTCTTCCGGATCCTGCCGAAGGACGAGTGGGCCGTGCTCTCCTTCTGCCTGGACTGGGCCCAGAAGAAAGGGGAGCGCGCATGAGCTCGGTGCAGAACTTCTCAGGCTTCGAGATCGGAAAGTTCGCCGAGTTCGACCGGAACAAGATCTACTACGGCTTCATCCACAACTTCTCCTCCCGGCACACCAGAGACGCCTACACCCGGGACCTGCGGAAGTTCCTCCTCTTCCTGAAGGAGCGGTTCCGGATGTTCAACGAGCTCAAGGTCGAGCACTCACACGCCGTGGCCTTCAAGGACCACCTCCTGAAGGAGAACTACTCCCAGCGGAGCGTGAACCGCACGCTCGCGACCCTCTGGTCGTTCTACGACTACCTCATGGACATGAACCTCCTGGAGAAGAATCCCATCGCCCGGGTCAAGCGCTTCCGCATCGCCAAGGAGGTGAAGACCCAGGACCTCACCGACGAACAGGTGGTCGACCTCCTGAACGCCATTGACACGCAGACCGGCCCGGGGAAGCTCCACAAGGCGATCCTCCACCTCTTCTTCACCACGGGCATGCGTCACCGGGAGGTCTCCGAACTGAAGTTCAAGAACCTCGGGGAAGAGAACGGCTTCACCGTCGTCCGCTACAAGGCCAAGGGCGCGCAGGAGATGGTGACGCCCATGAACCCGAAGGTCGAGGCGGCCCTCGGCGACTACCTCCGTTGGTGCGAGGCCCAAAACTACTCCATGCGGCCGGAGGACTACATCTTCCGTCCGACACGCAACGCGCTCGACGGGAATCTCAACAAGGCCCTGGATCCCAAGTCCCTCAACTACATCATCAAGCGCTACGCAAAGAAGATCGGCGTCACTGGAAACATCACCATCCACTCGGCGAGGGCCACCGTCATCGGCATGCTCTTAGACAAGGGGCATCCGCTCGAGAGAGTGGCAGATTTTGTCGGACACAAAGATATTTCCATGACAAAAGCTTATAACAAGCGGCGGCTAAAAATTCACCAATCTCTCAGCTTGGACCTTTGACGCCCAACACATTGGTGCCACAGTGACCTTTGCTACTCTGTGCTAGCAAAGCGCATCGTTCGTGTTTTTTAACTTCTTCAAACTATCTCAAGATTCCTAAAGTTTCATTCGAGGATTGCGAAAAAATATTTTTTTAATCTCTTGTATTGGTTCATCGAGCCATGATAGCTATTGCGCCGTCAGTAAGAACGAAATGCTTTGCACTAATATAAAAACTAATGACCTCCACGGTCATTAATTAAACGAAAAGGATCAGGAATATGAAAACATGTCTCAACCTCGCTCTCGCATCATCACTCTTATTCGCAGTTGCCTGCGGCAAAGACAGCAGCAGCAGCTCTAAGAAGAAGGCCATCCAGCCTGTCACCAAGCAGCTGATGGACTGGAGAATTTCTATGGTCGGGAAGAACTACCCAGCTAAGGCATCCGTCGACATCAACGGAACAACCGTTGCCAACGAGTGCCTCGACAAGAGCCCGGTGAAAGTTGACCGTTCGGTTGAGCCGCAGGTCCTCACCGTTAAGTTCGACGCTCCGACTGCCGGTAAGGTTCAGATCGTCGTTTCTGACTGCGACGCCAACGTCGAAGTCGTCAACGACAAGAACGTCCAGTTCTCCATCGTTAAGACCGGCGAGACTAAGACCGTCGTCGTTAACCTCTAATTTTTTAAGTCGATCCCGTTTAAGGGCCGGAATCAAAAATGATTCCGGCCTTTTTTTTTGCGCTCAGCCCGGAAGCCCGGGGAGCTGTACTACCTTCTCCAGCTCCCGGTCCCAGCCCGCGCGGCTCGCGCAGAACAGATGGGCCGTGGGTGCCAGAGAAATTTCGCCCTCGAGGCTCCCGGCGGGGACGACGAGGAGTGTGCCGCCGAGCTGGAGGGAAGGGAGGGCGGAGCTACAGACGCCGCAGAAGCTCTTCGCGTGCCGGGTCCCGGGGAGGGTGTAGGTGCGAAGGCCCTCGCTGCCCGTGAGCCAGCGGAGCTTCCCGCTCGCGGAGAAGAGGTTCGCCGAGTGGGCGGACCCCGTGTCCTTCTGGCAGTGCCGGCAGTGGCACAGGTAGAAGCTCTCGAAGCTTCCTTCGACCTCGTACCTCAGCTGTCCGCAGAGGCAGGAGCCCGTGTACTGGTTTGCCATGATGTCATCCTTAGAAGAGTGAGGAACGGGTAGAGAGGAAAGCCCCCGGGACACGCTGCCCGGGGGCCAGAAACGGGCTTACTTATCGTTTGTGAGTTCGGACAGGCGGGACATCATCCCTTCGAACTTCTGCACCTTCGGGACGGTCCAGAGGAAGTCAGGCCGCTCGGCGGAGATCCACTCGCCGCCGATGATCTCTTCCTTGGCGTTGATGTCCAGGTAGTACTCGTAGAGCTTCACCTTGTTGATCTGATCCGCGGTCCCCAGGAGCGGGAGCCAGGTGTTCTTCTCGGACTCGTCGACGTAGGTCATCTCCGTCCGCACCCGGACCACCTTGACCGTTCCGTACGCCGAGTACCGGGTCGGGGAGTTGAAGGTGCTGACCACGGAAGTGGAGTAGGCGCTGATCGGATGGTTCCAGACCTCCGCGGTGCGGTCGATGTCACCCAGGAAGCCGACCTTCTCGATCCCGACCTTGTTGGCGAGGACGATGTGGAAGGCACCGGCGTTGAGGTCCTCGTAGCAGCGGCGACCGTAGCAGCGCTCGCCCATCTGGTAGGTGCTCTCCACCTCGTACTTGTAGGCGTAGTAGTAGCTCAGGAGGGCCTTGATGTCCGAGGACCCGAAGGGAATCTTGATCCCTTCAGGGTTGGTCAGGGTCTTGGGTTTCGGTTCCTTGTGGTTCATGGTCGCCGGAGCCCAGCCGTGGCAGATCCCTTCCCACTCCGCGGCCCGCGGATAAGAGTGGTCGTAGACGTCGTTCCGAAGCGGGTAGTCGTAGCGGCCCGTGAGGAGGTCGTACTTCTCCGACGGAGCGAGCTCTGCGAGCTCCGCTTGGGACATGCTCATCGCCCGCTGCCGGTTCGGCGATCGGAGGTTGTAGCCGGTCTTATAGGGAGCGTTCCAGCGGTAGTTGATGTTCCCGAGGTAGAGGGCCCAGTAGTCACCGGACCAGAACTTCTCCGGGTCGCCGACCTTTCCGACCAATGGCATCTTCGCAAAATTTCTCTCGAAGGTGCTGCTCATGATGAGCGGATCGGAGACGCCATCCCATTCGTGATCAATCCCAAGGGGAGCAGAGAACGCCCCACTCATAAGAACAAAGTTCAGGACAATGAAACTCATCCATTGCATATTTTCCTCCAGTTTTTTTCGCTGGAGGTTAGATGAGACTCACCGCATTTGGAAAGATGGGCCAGTGCCTTTAGTTAAAATTTTGCTTCGCTATTAATAGCCAGCGTCAGTAAGAACTAAACTTGTGATTTCTCTAGCATCGAACTCGCCACGCATAGGATCAGGGTCAAGTTGAATGATTCCTTCGATGATAGAGAGCTCAGTGTCATACTTTTTAACATAGCGCTTCGTCACTTTTTGCTCGAGGACATTGAAATAGGGTACGCCTTCAGAGGTTGCAACCTCCGCAGCTTTTTTCATCCAGATAATGTCGGCGATCGATTCTTCCTTGGAGGATGGAACGCGGTAGACGATGCGGAAGGTGTGTTCTTCTTCCAGAAGCTCGGAGGGACTCGCCTCCTGCGCTTGTCTTTCGAGGGCCCGTGATTCTTTATTGAACGTCGGTGTGATGAACACCAACAAGAAACCTGCTACGACGATGACCAGTAGTTCCCTCAGACGCATAAGACCTCCATCCTGCTTAAGTCCTGGCTCTAGTATGACTCAGGTTGAGAATTTTGAAACAAGCGCAAGATGAAATTATGCTAATCTTGAGCCGGCGTCGGGCCGAAAGGAAAAGTCAGGTTTTTTGGATGAGGTACATTCCGTCTCGAATCGGCAGGAGCGTCTTCGTGTATCCCGAGAGGGAATTCACTCTCTCGTTGTGTTCTCTGATCGAATCGGTCTGCCGGTCTAGGCCCGGCGTGAGCACCTTCCCCGACCACAGAGTGTTGTCGACGACGATGATCCCCGTGGGACTCAAGTGTTCGAGGGACCACTGCAGGTAGTTCGAGTAGTTGTTCTTGTCGGCGTCGATGAAGACGAGGTCGAACTTCGCGGTGAGCTCCTCCATCGCCGCGAGGCCCGGCTTCAGGATCTGCGTGATCTTCTTCCCGTGCGGAGACTCGTCCCAGAAGCGGCGGGCGATCTTGCAGGTCTCGACGTTCACGTCGATGGTGGTCACGGTTCCGTCGTCGGGGAGCTGCTCGGCCATGACTAGAGCGGAGTAGCCCGTGTAGGTTCCGAACTCCAGTACGCTTCTTACCCGCCCTAACTTTATGAGAAATGTTAGGACGCTCGCTTCCATTTCTCCGATGAGCATGTTGCTGCCGTGGACAGATTGCACGGTGAAGTCCTGCAACTTCTTTGCGATCTCCGAGGGACGGGTGGAGTGGTTAACGCAATAGCTTTGTATCTCTTCCGGTATCCATGACATGGTCGGCTCCATTGAAATTTGACGAGGCCCGCGGTTCTCTGTTTAAATATCACAAAGGGGACTTCATGAAAAAAACATTTCTAGCTATCGCTTTGATGATCTGTTCTATGTCTGTGTTCGCTCAGAGACTCGTCGAGCCTCGGGTCTACCAGTGGGGCAACAACGTCCAGGTTGAGATCCGGAACGATACCCAGTTCCACGTCAGCTGCAGCGGCTGGATCAACTTCTCCTACTGGTCCGGCCGGTTCCGGACCGAGTACTTCTCGGACTTCGTCGCGGCCGGGTTCACCTCGTACCGGACGATCTACAACAGAGACTTCAACGACCGCGTCTCGTACGTCCACCACTCCATCAGCTGCTACTAAGGTTCTTTGAAGACGCTCCCGTACCTCGACATCCACACTCACCGGCGACAGGAGACTGCCGACGCCGTGAGTGTGGAGTGCCTCTCCCTGGAGGAACTCTGCCTGGAGAAGCCTCCCCGGGCCTACGCCTCGGCGGGGGTCCATCCCTGGTGGCTCGAGGACTACACGGAGGAGGAGATCACCAAGGTCCAAGGCCACATCCGGCACCTGGTGGAAACCGGGAAGGTCTGGGCGATCGGCGAGACGGGCCTGGACCGGATGTCCCCGGAGTTCCTCGAGAAGCAGAACGAGCTCTTCGACTGGCACCTGGACCTTGCGGAGAAGCACCAGCTGCCGCTCGTGATCCACAGCGTGCGCTCGGGGTCCGACTTCCTCCAGAAGATCAAGGAGAAGAAACCCACCACGCCGTGGATCTTCCACGACTTCAGAGGGAACGAGCAGCTCCTGCGAGACCTCCTGCGGCTCCATCCGAAGTGCTTCTTCTCCTTCGGCCTCTCCATCGACAACTCTCCGCAGATCCGGGAGCTCCTTCCGCTCGTCCCCCTGGAGAGCCTCTTCCTCGAGACGGACGACCAGAAGCACCTGGACATCCACGACATCTACCTCCGGGCCTCGGAGAACCTCAAGCTCGACCTCGAGTTCCTGAAGGCCCAGGTCTGGCTCAACTTCAAAAAAATTTCTCGAATCCTCGAATGACCGACGAAGAACTC
>SXUH01000282.1 GCA_005791855.1 Bdellovibrionales bacterium | reverse complement strand
GGCCACGCTCTCGCCGACCTCGATGTCGGCCGCGAAGTGCATGACCGCTTCGATGTCGTGGAGCTTGAAGAGGCCCGGGAGGAGGCCGGCGTCGCTGGTGCTCCCCTGGACGAAGAAGGCCCTCGGGTCGACGGCTTCCGGGTGGCCCTTGGCGAGGTTGTCGAGGACCACGACCTTGTGGCCCTCGTTGACTAACTCCCGGACGGCGTGGCTGCCGATGTAGCCGGCCCCGCCGGTGACTAGAATTCTCATCCTTGAGCTCCTGTGAAAAAGGTTACGCCAGCGGGTGGACGCTGAAGCGAGGCCAGGCCTTGAGGTCGGTCCCGAGGCACGCCTGCGCGAGGTCGAGGGACTCGCCGATCACCACGTGCATGTCCAGGTACCGGTAGGTCCCGAGCCGGCCGATGAAGGTGATGTTCTCTTCCTTCTCGACCATCCTCACGTAGCGCTCGAGGAGCTCCTTGTCGTTGTTCAGGCGCAGCGGGTAGTACGGCGTATCCTTCTCTCCGCAGAGGGCCGAGTATTCCTTGAAGCAGACCGTCTTCTCGTGGGTCTCCCACGGAGTGAAGTGCTTGTGCTCGGCGATCCGGGTGTAGGGAACTTCTTCGCGGCAGTAGTTGATCACCGGGTTCCCCTGGTGGTCCCCCGAATCCACGAAGCGCTCGAACTTCAATGTCCGGTACCCGAGGCGGCCTTCCTTGAAGTTGAAGTAGCCGTCCATTGGCCCGCTCCAGAAGACGTGGTCGAAGTCCTTCTTCCGCTCCGGATCGAGTCGCTGGCCGAGCCGGACCTCGATGTCCTGGTGGTCGAGGATGCGGCGGACGATCTCCGTGTAGCCGCTCACCGGGATCCCCTGGTACTTCTGGTTGTAGTAGTTGTCGTCGTAGTTAAAGCGAACCGGGAGGCGCTTGAGGATCGACGCCGGGAGCTCCGTCGGCTCCACGCCCCACTGCTTCTTCGTGTAGCCGTAGAAGAAGTTCTTGTAGAAGTCCCGGCCAAGGAACTTCATCGCCTGGTCCGCGAAGCTCTTCGGCTCCTTGATGGTCTGGTCTCCGAGGGAGCCGACGAAGTCCCGGGCCTCCGCGGGCCCGAGGGCCTTGCCGAAGAACTGGTTGATGGTGAGGAGGTTGATCGGGAGGGAGAACACGCCCTTCTCGGTGACGGCCTTCACCCGGTTGATGAAGGGTTCGAACTTCCCCCACTTGTTGACGTACTCCCAGACGTCTTCCCGGCTGGTGTTGAAGATGTGCGGGCCGTACTCGTGGACCATCACCCCGGTCTCTTCGTCCCGGGCCGTGTGGCAGTTCCCGGCCACGTGGTTCCGCTCGTCGAAGACGGTGACCCGGAACCGGCCGCTCTCGACGAGTTCTCGAGCGAGTACTGCTCCGGCGAAGCCGGCGCCGGCGATCCCAATGTGCATCTTCATGAAAACATCTCCTGTGTTGGTTCGATTTTAACTTCGAGTTGAGAAAAGTATCTTACGAGGGCGTCCTCGAGCGACGGAAGCAGGCTGAAGCGCTCGCTCTTGAGCGCGGAGTTCCGCGGCCGCTTCGCCTTGAACCGCAGCTCGTCCCAGCGCTTGGGGACGATGAACGCCGGGTCGAGGTCGAGCTTGCACCGGCCAACCTCGGCCGCGATGCTCGCGAACTGGGCCCAGGAAACCTCTCCGTCGTTGGCCAGGTGGACGATGCCCCTCTCCGCGTCGAGGAGGAGGTCGAGGGTCGCGTTGGCGAGGTCCGGGATGTAGGTCGGCGACATGACCGAGTCCTCCGCCGCGTGGACCTCGGAGTTGCGAGCGAGGTTCCGCAGGGTCTGGATGACGAAGTTGTACTCGTCCCACGGACCGAAGAAGGAGCTCGTCCGGACGACGAGGGCGTCCGGGTTCGCCCGGAGGACACCTTCCTCGCTCAGGGCCTTCGACTTCCCGTAGACGTTGATCGGGTTCACCGCCTGGCTTTCGGTGTAGGCGTGGCCGCTGTCGCCGCTGAAGACCATGTCCGAGGAGAAGGTCACGTACTGGACCCCTCTCTCGGCGCAGGCCCGGGCCATGTTCACCGCGCCTTCGGTGTTTTCCCGGAAGCACTTCTCCTGGTCGGTTTCGGCGTCGTCCACGCGGACGTAGCCGGCGGTGTTGATCACCGCCCAGGGGCCGAGTCTGCCGAGGGTCGCTGCGATGGAATCCATATCCGTAATATCCATGTCCGTACGTTTCAGGAGCCGGTAGGGAATGTTCCGGGCCCCGCAGATTCTCGCGAAGGCCTGGCCCAGGGTTCCCGTTCCGCCGGTGATGACGATGGGCCTGAACTTACTCCGGAGCTTCACCGGAGAGTAGGCGCCCACCTCCGGCGCCCAGAGGATCCGGCGTGGGGTCTTCCACCATCCCGGGCGCTTTAATATAGGATGGTCGGAGTCGCCTCTTGAAGCTAAATCTTTCACCAGCCGGCTGAGAGCGGTGGGTCTTGGCGCCTTTTGAGGATTTCTTAGATCGAAGACGCCCGGTTCGTAGAACAGCTCGCACTTCGTGCAGAGCTTGTGCCAGTCGTAGGTGCCGAGGAGGCTCCACGCGGTGATGGCCTCGACCTGCACGCCGCGGGCGCGGGCCTTCTTGGCTGCCCTCCAGACCTGGTAGAGCCAGCGCATCTGCGAGTCCCGGCTGCCCATGGTGTGCACTTCGGTGATGACGATGGGGATGCGGTAGCGCTCCCAGGCTTCTTCCATGAGCGACTCGGGGGTCGGGAGCTCCGTCTGCCCGGTGTCCACCGCTCCCACGTCGGCGTAGGTGTCTCTTCCGTTTCCGCCGTGGGACCACTCCGGGTAGAGCTCCATCCGGTGGTCGAGGAAGCGGTTACTCAGGTGGTAGGTGTTGATCCCGATGACGTCCGGCGGGCAGGGGTTCTCGGAGAGGAATCGGATCTGCTCCTCCGTGAGGTTCTCCTTCACGTACCAGAAGATCGGATGGGCCTCGGTGACCTTCCCGCAGAGGAAGTCCCAGCCGAGCCAGCGGCGGATGTTCTCGAAGTCCACCTGGTACTGGAGCTTCTCCGTTCCCTGGGCGCGGCCGAGGTCGTCGGTCTGGATGAGTCTGGCGTCGGGGATGAGCTTCCGGATCTCCGCCATGGCGAGGGCGGTGCCCTTGGCCTGGTGATAAACGGCTTTGATGAAGCTGTCGTGGTCCTTGGCGTGCGGGTACCAGTGGCCGTAGAGGCAGCTGAACCGCGCGGTGGTGAGGATCTCGTTCACCGGGGTGAAGTCCTTGATCCACGGGTACCGTTCGGCGAAGGCCCGGGCGTACCGGGCGAGCTTCTC
>SXUH01000281.1 GCA_005791855.1 Bdellovibrionales bacterium | reverse complement strand
GATAAGGAATTCAAAGATCGCGACACTCAGGTACTGACCGCGTCGACGGACTCCGAGTTCGTGCACCTCGCCTGGAAGCAGAATCACAAGGACCTGACCAACCTGCCGTTCCCGATGCTCTCGGACATCAAGCGCGAGCTCTCGACTGGTCTGGGGATCCTGGATGAAGCCGAGGGGGTGGCCCAGCGTGCGACGTTCGTCGTGGACCCGGGTGGAATCATCCGCTACGTCTCCGTGAACGACATGAGCGTGGGCCGCAACCCGAAGGAAGTGCTCCGCGTCCTCGACGCCCTCCAGACCGACGAACTCTGTCCGTGTAACTGGCAGCCGGGCCAGGACACGATCCACGTGTGAGGAGGGGATTATGAGTCTAGAAACGATCAAGGATTTGGTGAAAGACTATGCAAAAGATATTCGTCTCAATCTGGATAGCGTCCTCTCTCCTGACGGAGCTCCTGGACTGGATGAGACTCAAGTCTACGGAACTTTTCTCGCCTGCGCCTACGCCTGTAAAAGTGAGGGCCTCAAGGCCCTCGCCGAGGACCTCGTCCGGGACAAGCTCGGCGACGCCGAACGGGAGGGGATCAAAGCGGCCACCGCCATCATGGGGATGAACAACATCTACTACCGCTACCTCCACCTCCTGGAGGGCCAGGAGGAGCTCCGGAAGCTCCCGGCGAAGCTCCGCATGACCGTCATCGGAAGGCCGGGGATCAGCAAGGTGAACTTCGAGCTCTATTCCCTGGCGGTGTCGGCGATCACCGGCTGCGGCGCTTGCATCAACGCCCACGTCCACGAGCTCAAAAAAAGTGGACTGGAAGATGTCGGCATTCAGTCGGCCATCCGGATCGCCTCGGTGACCCACGCCACGGCCCAGGCCCTGTTTATTGGGTGATAATTTCCAAGTCCCGGGCTAGAATTGTCCCATGAGTGACAACAAGGGCCCGGAGGGCTTTGAGAAATTCTACTCGGCGATCTTCCAGGAGCGCTGGCCTTCTCTGAAGGAAGCGCTCCTGGGAGAGAAGCGCCACGTGGCCGTGGTCAACCCGTTTTCGAAGTTTAAGTTCCCCGGAGACCACCCGCGGATCGCGGGCATAAGCTTCGAGCACGCCGTGGGAGAGGTCTTCCCGCAGCCCGAGAAGACCGAAGCCGGGTACGCCAACTACTACCTCCTGGACGCCGCCAGCGTGCTGGCCATCGAGGCCCTGGACCTCGCTCCGGGGGAGCGGGTGGTGGACCTCTGCGCGGCCCCGGGAGGGAAGAGCCTGCTCTGCGCCCTCAAGCTCAAGAACCAGGGGCTCCTGGTCTCCAACGACCGCTCCGCCGCCCGCCGCGCGCGGATCCACAAGATCTTCGACGAGTACCTCCCCAAGACCGAGCAGAAGAACCACAAGGTCACGGGCCACGACTCGAGCAAGTGGTGCCTCTACGAGAAGAGCGCCTACGACAAGATCCTCCTGGACGCCCCCTGCTCCTCCGAGCGCCACGTGCTCCTGGACCAGCGGGAGCTCGCGACCTGGGCCCCGGGACGGACCAAGGCCCTGGCGGTCTCCCAGTTCGCGATGCTCGCCTCAGCCCTGGACGTGGTCAAGGTCGGCGGGACCATTGTCTACTCCACCTGCGCGCTCTCCAAGCTCGAGAACGACGACGTGATCGAGAAGCTCCACCACAAGCGCGAAGGCCGCTTCGAGGTCCTGCAGAAGGAGTTCGCCATCGGAGAGAAGACGGAATTTGGCTGGCAGGTCCTGCCGGACACCTCCGGGTGGGGGCCGTTCTACCTGTCCATCATCCGACGGCTCCGGTAGCTAGAACTCATTTCAAAGCCTCATCCGCACCGGCGGCCCGGGTCGTCGCTTCTCACTGCGACATGCTTAGAGCACGTCTCATTCGTCACTCCTAGGCGCCGCGTGGCGGTCACCGTAGAACCTGAGGTTTTGAAACGAGTTCTAGTTGGCGATGCACCGGACCTTGAGGTCCTCGTCGGTAGGCTTGAGCTCCACCCGGTCTTCGAGGTCGGAGTTGGCCCAGGCCATGGCGGGTCTGCGGGCGTGGGCGGTGGCGGTCCAGGATTCGCCGTTGTCCCACTTGGTGAGGATCTGCGACCGGCGGGCCTTGAGGTAGTCTTCCTTGGTCGGGAGGCGCCACTTCACGCTGGGGAGGCCCGCTTCGGCGAGGCCAGGCCTGCACCTCTTCACCGCGTCCCGGTAGTCGTAGAGGCCGTTCACGATGTCCGTCCAGAGCGCGCCGGTGCGCTGGTCTTTGTACACTTCGAAGTACTTCCTGGTCCGGGTGACGAGGACGATGTTCCCGTCCCGCGAGGACCGGAACTTCGCGCAGTCGGTGATCCGGTCCTTGATGGAACCGGAGAGGCCGCAGGCCTTCTTCTCCACGACGTTGTAGTCCTTGAAGATCTTGTGGAGCACGAGCTCCTGCTTGGTGCTCGACCGCACGAGGGTCAGGCTCCGCTGGGCGGTGATGTTGTCGATCGCCCGGGAGACCTCGTCGCTGATGAGGTTGAAGGCCCGGTGGTGGGTCGAGGTTTCCTTGTAGAGCTTCGCGAGCTCCTTCACGCTGAACTGCCGGGCGTCCTCCGCGCCGTAGGTCTGGATGAAGGAGTTCACCTGCGCGAGGGCGGACTCGAGGAACTGCGTCTGGGCCTGGCTCATCCGCGCTTCGTAGTTGTGGTCGATCTCCTCGGGGATCATGGCCTTCTCGAGGTTCCCCAGGAGCGGTGAGAGGTGGGCCCGGACCTTCGAGTAGAAGGTCGGGACCGGGATCCGGATCTCCTTGGAGACGGACCCGGAGCAGCCGGCCTTGATCTTCTCCGCCGAGGTGTTGATCAGGTAGGAGGTGTCCACCGGACAGACCCGGAGGTAGATGTTCTCGTCGTGCCGGAAGTAGAGCATCATGCTGCCGCTGGCGCTGAAGCTCCCGACGTCGTCGGACTTCTTGTGGCTTTTGATTTTTTTCATCCCGGAGCAGCCGGTGGTGAAGAAGGAAAGGGCGACAAATGGTAAGATAAAAAATATTTTCATGTGTCTTATGTCGACCCTGGGGTTTAAAAAATTTAATCTTCGGAAAGAGTTTTGAAAAGAGGGG
>SXUH01000280.1 GCA_005791855.1 Bdellovibrionales bacterium | reverse complement strand
ATCTCCCGGCGGTTGAACATCTTGATCTTGCCCTTGGCGACCATCTTCATCATCCCGGAGTAGGCTCCGAGGAGGAGCTGCTGGCCCGTCTGTCCGCGGGCGTAGAAGGTCCGGCTCACCTGCGCGCCCCCGAAGGAGCGGTTATCGAGGTACCCGCCGTACTCCCGGGCGAACGGGACTCCCTGGGCCACCATCTGATCGATGATGTTGTTCGAGACCTGGGCGAGCCGGTAGACGTTGGCTTCCCGGGCGCGGTAGTCCCCGCCCTTGATGGTGTCGTAGAAGAGGCGCTTGACCGAGTCGCCGTCGTTCGGATAGTTCTTGGCGGCGTTGATCCCGCCCTGGGCCGCGATGGAGTGGGCCCGGCGGGGAGAGTCCTGGATGCAGAAGGCGAGGACGTTGTAGCCGAGCTCGGCGAGGGTCGCGGCCGCGGAGCCGCCGGCGAGCCCCGTTCCCACCACGATGACGGTGAACTTCCGCTTGTTGGCCGGGTTGATGAGCTTGGAATCGAACTTATGCTTGTCCCACTTCTCGGAGAGCGGTCCGGCGGGGATTTTTGAATCGAGTTTGATACCCATGTTACACTCCCTTCAGGTGCGCCCAGACGGAGAGGAGGGCGAAGCCTCCGCCGACGGCGATTGCGTACACGTAGCTGATGACTTTGATCTTCGGGTAGTACTTCCCGTGGTTGAGGCCCAGGGACTGGAAGGCGGAGGCGAAGCCGTGGGCCGTGTGGAGGGCCGCGCAGATCATGGCGAAGACGTACCAGATGGTGTTGGCCGTGCTCTGGAAGTACTCCATGGTGACCCGGTAGAGGTCGCGCATCTCGACGCCGCCGACCACCGTGCGGTAGTTGGTGCCGAACTTCAGGTTCAGGAGGTGGAGGATGATGAACACGAGGAGCACCAGACCGGTGTACGGCATGGTGGCCGACATGAACGTCGTCCCGCGGCCCGTGCGCTTCTTCAGCGTGTACTTCCCCCGCGCCCTGGCGTTCTCCATGGTGATCTTGATCGCGAGCCCGAGGTGAACCAGGAAGATCAGAAGGAGGACGGCTTCGATGGCGTAGAGGCCGACTCCGAGGGACGTGAGCTTGTGGCCGTACAGATTGAAGGTGTCTGCGCCGACCATCAGGAGGAAGTTTCCGGAGAGGTGACCCACCAAAAACCCACAGAGAGCTAGACCAGTGATGGCCACTAACTGCTTTCTACCGATGGAAGAACAGAAGTAATGATTAACAGCAGATGTCATCATACAAAAGAGCTCCCTTTTGAAATCAAAATTAGGAAATAAGTATAAGAAATTAAGCTGCTTTAGCTTATCAAATTTGCACGACTTGTCAGGCAAAAAGGTTTGAACAGAAGTGTGATTTTGAAAGTAAATTTGTCAGTTTGCGTCAGCACTTTTCTTCACCACGGAATACATCTGCAAGCAGCGCATGCGATTGATCTGGTAGCTCACGATGGGCGGAGGATACTTGCCGTTTTTTCCATCGGGATGGTGGATCTGCTTGTTGTTTAGATCTTGTAACTCCGGAACCCATAGGCGGATGAATTCCCCCGACGGATCGAACTTCTCGCTCTGCGAGTAGGGATTGAAGATCCGGAAGTAGGGTTGGGCATCACAGCCCGAGCTCGAGGACCACTGCCAGCCCCCGTTATTGGCGGCGAGGTCAAAGTCCAGAAGCTTTTGGGCGAAGTACTGTTCGCCTCTGCGCCAGTCCACCAGCAGAATCTTCGTTAGAAAAGAAGCTGTGATCATGCGAAGTCTATTATGCATCATCCCAGTTTGGTTCAGGCATCTCATGGCCGCGTCGACGATGGGGAAGCCGGTCATGCCCTGGCACCAGGCCTTGAAGTGGGCCGAGGTTCCCGGGTACTTGATCTTGTCGTATTCGGGTTTGAAGGAGCCCTTCTCCACATAGGGATGGGTGTCGAGGATCATCTGGTAGAAGTCCCGCCAGATGATTTCCGAGACCCAGACCTTCGCCCCCGGAGACGGATTCTGAAGGCCGGTCCGGAGGAGGTCTCGCACCGAGAGGTTCCCGAAGCGGAGGTAGACCGAGAGAGAAGAGGTGCCGGGACGGGCCGGGAAGTTCCTCGCACTTTCGTAGTCCTCGAGGCGGTCGACGAAACTCTTCAGCCGCTTCCGGCCGGCCTTGGTGCCGCCGCTGAGGAGCGGAGGATTCGGTCTGAAGCCGATGGCCTCGTACCAGTCAGCTTCGAGGATGCTCTCGGTGTTTGAGAATTTTCGGAGGTTCCGCAGGTCGCACTTGTGCTCGGGGATCCGGTGGTCTTGCTCCGATAGTTTCTCCAGCCACTTGTTCTTGTAGGGCGTGAAAACTTTGTATATTCCGGAGTCGTTCTTGGTGACCTCCGCGGCTTCGAAGAAGACCGAATCCTTGAAGTCCTGGGCTTCGATGTTCTGGGACCGGAGTTTCCTCTCGACCTTCGCGTCCCGGTCCTTGGCGTAGGGTTCGTAGTCCCGGTTCCAGAAAACCTTGGAGACCCGGAGCCGGGCCGCGAGCTTCGGGATCTCGTCCTCCGGCCTTCCGTAGAGGACGACGAGGGACGAGCCCCGCTTCCGGAGCTCCGTCTCGACCTCGACCAGGGACTGGTAGATGAAGGTGATCCGCCGGTCGTCGGCGTCGGCCAACCGGTCCAGGATGTGCCGGTCGAAGACGAAGACCAGGGTCGTCTCCTCCGCCAGGCTGTGGGCGAGGGCCGCGTGGTCATGGAGCCGGAGGTCCCGGCGAAGCCAGCACAGGTGGGCCATGTCAGTTGTCTCTTATCATATCCAGGACGAGGCCCAGGGATACGAGGTAGTCGAAGCGTCTCTGCTGGGCCGGCGTGATGAAATCGTAATCCGGCTGGGCCCCCTCCTCCAGGTGGCTCAGGATCTGGAGCGAGGTCTCGTCCAGTTCGATGGCATGGACCAGGTCCTTCGGATCCCGGAAGACGCAGAGGATGTGCTCCTTCTCCTGGACTTCGATCTTCCCGGTCTGCGCGTCCTTGAGCATCTGGACGACGTCGAACTCGAGGCGGAGGAAGAGGGCGGTCGGGTTCAGGTAGAGGCCCTGCTTGTAGGGGAACGGCGCTTCGGACTTCTGGACGTCCCAGAGGGCCTGTTCGTAGTACGCGATCTCGAAGAGGTAGGGAGGACAGTCGTCGTCCAGCGCTTTCTGCTGGAGGTACTCGGGGAAGGTGTGGTCGATGTAGGAGGCTTCGTACTCCTGGGTGACGGCGTCCCAGTCGAGGTCGGAGAAGAGGGCGAGGCTCGGAAACATCTTCTGCAATGAGTTCATGGCCCCGCCCCTCGGACTTACTTAACTTTCTTCGTGGTGGTCTTCGTCGTCTCCGTGTGCGCGTGCTTCGTGTCCGCTCCTTCCGTGGCGGTCGAGCCCGTGGCCTGGTCGACGGCGGTCTGCGAGGCCCCGTGGTTCGGATCCTTCGTGATCGTCTTCCCCGTTCCCGCACCGTCGACGGCCGGCGCTTCGGTCGTGGTCGTCGTCGTTGTCTTCTTGGTCGCCGGGGACATCGCCACGGCGGCGACGGAAGCGAGGGCGAGGGCTGCGAGGATGAAGACTTTCATAAGATCTCCTGAGTT
>SXUH01000279.1 GCA_005791855.1 Bdellovibrionales bacterium | reverse complement strand
GCCTTGCCCTTGATGTGGCCGAAGGGAACCGTCCCCCAGCGCCGGGAGTCGGCGGAGAAGTCGCGGTTGTCGCCCATGACGAAGAAGTTATCCTTCGGGACGGTGAACTTGTAGTAGTTGGCGAAGTAGTCGTTCCCCACGTCGATCTGGGTGATGTGGGTGGCGTCCCCGGTCTTCGTCTCGAGGAACTTGAACTGGTAGGACTTGTAGCGGTCGTCCATGTCGTCGAGGATCTTCTTCCCGTCGACCTCCTTGGTCTCGATCGGCTTGTTGTTCACGTAGACGACCTTGTCGATGACTTCGATCGTGTCGCCCGGGAGGCCGATCACGCGCTTGATGTAGTTGAGGTTCGTGTCCTTCGGGTACTTGAAGACCACCACGTCTCCGCGCTCCGGCGTGCTCGGGCCCGTGAGGTAGACGGGGTCCGTGAACCAGTCGCTGAAGGGGACCTTGAAGCCGTAGGAGAACTTGTTCACGAGGATGAAGTCCCCGATGAGGAGCGTGGGGATCATGGACCCGGACGGGATCTTGAACGGCTCGAAGAGCACCGACCGGAAGATCAGGACCGAGAGGATGATGAACGTGAAAGACTTAACTTCCTTGATGAACTTTTCTTTCTTGCTGATGATGGGCGTGATGGTCGAGTTATCATCAATCTTCCCACTCACATCCGGAGTCGAGTTTTCGCTCATGACGGGGCCACCTTTTTATTTTTTCGGCTGGTACAAATTGGAGTAGTAGTATTCCATGATATTTTTAGCAAGAAGCGGTGACTTAATATACCATTTTTTCTGGTTTACGATCATCACGCAGATGGAGATGCCCTTGTCGCTCTTGTCTTCGGTTAATTTCGCATAGCTTACAAACCAGTCCCGCTTCCCGAAGGGATCGCCGCCGGTGAGGCTCCCCGTCTTCCCGCCGATCTCGAGCTTGTCCAGGAGGTACTGGCTCCGGCGGAACGAGGACCGGGCCGTCCCGCTGGAGACGGTGGCCATGAAGAGGGTCCGGAGGTCCTCCGCGGTCTGGGGCGTGAGGGCGATCTCATCTTTCTTAAGCGGCGGGTAGAGGACCTTCTGGTCCTTCAGGCTCTCGAGGGACTTGATGACCACCGGGTAGCGGAGGACTCCGCCGTTGGCCACCACCGAGGCGATCACCGACCCGTGGATCGGACTCATCTGGGTGGTCGTGTTCAGGCCCGAGGAGAACTCGGCGAGGTTGTACTGGTCCTGGGCCATGTGGAAGACCGACGGGTTGAGGTTGATCCCCTCGAGGAGCTTCTTGTTGAAGCCGAACTTCTCGGCCATCTTCTTCAGCCCCGCGGGGGTGAGGTTCTCGATCGCCGTCCTTCCGAAGATCACGTTGTTAGAGGTGGCGAAGGCCCGCTCGAGGTCCAGGCGGCGGATCCACCGGCGGCTCGCCGGCTCCTTCAGCTGGTGGCGGTAGAGCGTGGTCGACCGGCCCGTGAAGTGGAACTCGGTGTTGGTCTTGATGTGCGTGTTCTCGAGGAGGTCCGCCGCCGTCACGACCTTGAAGATGCTGGCCGCGGGGTGGGAGGTGGAGAACGTGATGTCCCGGCCGAAGACGTTGCTCGCGCGGGCGTAGTCCACGGCCGCCAGGACGTGGCCATTCTCGTTGTCCATCACCACCACGGAGGTGAAGTCCGGCCGGTAGAGGGCGAGCTGCTTCTTGATGTAAGCTTCGAGGTCTTCGTTGAAGGTGTAGTTGATCTTGTACTTGGAGTTGTCGTAGTCGAGGTGCTGGACCCAGTCCTGGCGCTTCGAGAGGATCTGGTTCCAGGCGAGGTTCTGCGGCTCCTCGGTGTTCACCGGCGCGGCGGCCGCGGACACGGAGGGATCCTGGTGGAGCGTATTATCTTTAATGAAGTTGAGATTCGCCCATGCTGGAACCGCGGCCAGTAAAAGGCACGCCATGACAAACGCTCGGTTTAAATCCATAAAAACCATTAAAACATTATGCCTTAAAGTTCTTTCCAATGACAAAAAATTCTTTACTGACACTTCTGGTAGACTTGGGCTTCAAAAAGTGGAACTCATTGAACAGGTTCTTCTGTTCCTTGAGGTAGACCTGGGCGTGGTGGGAGTCGAAGACCTTGATGACGAAGTTGCCCCCGGGTTTTAGGAACCGGGGAAGAAGCCCGAAGACGGATTCCACCAGACTCAGACTCCGGTCCTGGTCAAGTGAGCGAATCCCTGTCGTGTTCGGCGCCATGTCAGATAAAACCACATCAAATTTATCTGAAACTGAAAGCTGCGCGAGGTCCTGGATATCGAAGATGTCCTTCTGGTAGACCTGGACATTCTTAAGGCCGGAGAGTTTCTTGTTCACGCCCTGGATGTCGATGCCGATCACCCGGCCGGTGTCCCCAATCACCTTACTCGTGTATTGGATCCAGGACCCCGGGAAGTACCCGAGGTCGACGACGACGTTCCCGGCCCTGAGGATCTTGTACTTCTCGTCGATCTCCTCGAGCTTGTAGATGCTCCGGGCGAGGTAGTTCTCGGACTTCGCCTTATTAAAATAGTGATCTTTTACCTTAAAATTTCCCATGGACCACCATTAGCAAGCTTTGATGAAATAGGCCAACTTTGCTACTCTAGGAAGATGAAAAAATTTCAAAAAGCCCAGGTGATCTACGACCGCCTGAAGAAGCAGTACCCCGACGCCCACTGCGAGCTCAACCACTCCAACGCCTTCGAGCTCCTCCTGGCCACCATCCTCTCCGCCCAGTGCACGGACGTCCGGGTGAACCTCGTGACCCCGGCCCTCTTCCGGAAGTACCCGCCGCCGGCGAAGCTCGCGGCCGCCGACCTCTCCGAGGTCGAGGAGACCATCAAGTCCATCAACTTCTTCCGGAACAAGAGCAAGGCCCTCGTCGGCTGCGCCAGGCTCCTCGTCGAGCGGCACGGAGGCGAGGTCCCGCGGACCGTCGAGGAACTGAGCGACCTCCCCGGGGTGGGCCGCAAGACCGCGAACGTGGTCCTGGGGAACGCGTTCAACATCAACACCGGCATCGTCGTCGACACCCACGTGAAGCGGACGGCGTTCCACCTGGGCCTCACCAGGGAGACCGATCCGGAGAAGGTCGAGCGCGACCTGATGAAGCTCTTCCCGAACGAGGTGTGGACCGAGCTCCCGCACCTGCTCATCTTCCTGGGCCGCCGGACCTGCATCGCCCGGAGGCCCCAGTGCGACCTCTGCAGCCTGAAGGACGTCTGCAGCGTCAGTAGAAGATCGACGACAGCTCCGGGAAAAGCTCCTCGTGGCACCAGATGAGCGGGGGCTCGTAGAGCTCGCTCACCGTGGTCACCTCGCGGCCCCGGGAGTAGAACCGAAGGCCCGCGCTCTTGCAGAGGAGGGTCCCGCCGGCGATGTCCCAGATGTTCTTGGGCCTCTTGCTGACCACGAAGCTGCTCTTCCCGGCGGCGAGGCGGCCGAGCTTGTAGGCGATGCTCCCGACGGGCTTCACGCTGAAGGCCCTGGTGATCGACGTGGTAAATAGGCCACTCTTCCACTCCGTGTGGGAGATCTCTCCCCGGTAGATCTCCGCCTTCCGAAACGGGACCGGCTTCCCCTCGTGGAAGCACTCGCGGGTGATCGGATTGTAGATCCACCCCTGCCCCTCGAAGCGGTCGCTCTCGAAGAGGCCCACGGAGATGGCCCACTCGTCCCGGCCCTCGATGTACTCCTTGGTTCCGTCGAGCGGGTCGAGGGCGAGGAGCGGGAAGCCCCACTTCGAGAACTTCTCCTCGGAGTAGAAGACCACCTGGGGAAAGTTCTCCGTGCAGATGCCTTCGACCAGTTCGGAGAGGGCCACGTCCAGCACGGTGACGGGCGTCCCATCCGCCTTCGTGGAGATCACTGGCTTTGGATTTTTCCTTACAATCTCATCAATCTTGCTGAGATTTTGACTCATTACAGAATATAAAGATTTGCTAAACAATGATTTTTTATCCACAAAAATCCCCAAGTTTTCCACAATCTAATTTATTGGTTAAAGGTCGTGTTTTTGTTTACTGGCGAGTGCATTAAGACAATAATTCAGGACATATAAGAAGGGGAACCTTAAGTTCCCCCTTTAAAAGATTAACAAAAAAAATTAAGTTTTCCCCAAACGTTTTAACT
>SXUH01000278.1 GCA_005791855.1 Bdellovibrionales bacterium | reverse complement strand
CTAGGATGTTCTTCCCCGCTTCCTCCGCGGTGGCCCCGTAGGAGATGATCCCGTCTTCGTGGCCCTTCATCACGAAGATGCCGCTGGTCTTGTTCGCGAGGAGCGCCTGCGCAGCCTCCGCCATCTCCTGAGTTCCGTAGGCCACGCCGTCCGGGATGAAGTCGAACTCGCCGTTCTTCAGCATCTCCCAGAGCTTCGGGTGGTGGACGTGGAACACGTACTGGATCGCCGGGTTGGCTTCGTAGATCCCGAAGTGGGTGAGGGACTCGCTCGAGGGAGGGATGAGCCCCTCCGCGGTCACGGACCCCTTCTTCAGATCGCACTCGATGACCTTCGTGTAGTGGTGGGCCTGGAGGTGGGGGAGGTGGCCGGTCTGGCTCCCGGTGATGATGAAGGACTTCTTGCTCACCCGGGAGGAGAGGTTGCCGTATCCGATGTTTTCATTCGGGTACTCGCCGACGAGGCCGACCTTGAAGAACAGGGCCCGCCACTTTTCCAGGGCGATGACTTGGTTCATCTCCGGGGCCGGGGCTCGCTTGAGCGTGAGCTTGAACTTAATGAGGCCTTCGTCTCGTGTATTCACTGATAAGTCCTTGATGTCCTGTGGGATTCTATTGCAAACTCCACGGGCTCCCTTATAATGAGAATACTGGAGAACGGCGGGTAAGTTCAAGACCCATTTCACCTAGGAGCAAGTATCCTCGATAAATTAATGAAAGATTTAAAGTCCAAGTTTCCCCTGGGCAAAAAATCCCGGGAGTTAGAAGAGGACGAAGACTTTCTGAACGAATCAAGCGCCGCCGACCGGTCCGATGCGACCGGGACCATCGACGTCTCCGACGACGAGGACGCCGGCACCCAGGGCCGCTACTCGCTCACGCAGAAATTCAAAACCAAGATCTTCGGCTTCAAGAAGGAGAACCTCGACGAGGGCACCGACGATCCGGTGGACGAGTTCGAGGACGCCCCGGCCCCGGACAATAAGAAGCGGAACTCCCGGATCATCCAGGCCATCGTCGTCCTCGGGATCGTCGTCCTCATCGGACAGGAACTCCTGGGCCCCGCGGAAGACGAGGTCGCCCCACCACCGATTAAACCAAGACGCAGCAGGGTCGTGAAGAAGAATCCTGCCGACGTCCCTCCAGCGGTCCCTGCGGATGCAGGAACCGGAAGTGAGAGCCCGGAGACCCCGGCCGCCGGCGACGCCACCGGAACAACCGCCACGGAGATCCCCGCGGATTCGACCGTGACAGATATTCCCGCAGACGCCCCGGCCTCCGATCCTGCCCCGCAGGTCGCCGCTCCCGAAGCTCCCACCGCGGAGACGTCCACGCCTGATGCGTCGGCACCAGTGAACACCGCTCCCGAAACGACGCCCCCGGAGTCCCTCCCAACGGACGTCACCACCGCCCCGGAGCCGACCTCCGAACCGTCGATCACCGACGCTCCGGCGGTCGAGGGCCCGAGCACCGAACCGGCGCCGGAGGTCACCGCTTCTCCGGAACCGACCACCCCGGACCCGTCGATCCCCGATTCCACCGGCGCGAACACGTCTGCGGATTCCATCGATGGCCAAGCGACGACGAACTCCGAGGATAACCTCACGGAGAAGATGCTGAAGGACCTCGAGAAGCAAGCTCCGGCGGCCCAGGCTCCCGCGGAGCCGGTGAAGGAGTACGTCGCTCCCCCGGACTACGAGTACCGGGGCCGGGGCCTGGTCTACAACTGCAAGGGGAAGCACTGGGCCTGCGTGGACGCCCCCAGCTACAAGATCTGCGAGAGCAACAACTCCTCGACGAAGTTCCTCGGGAAGGCCGTCGAGTGCCATCCCTACAACGTCTACGAGACCCAGAAGGGCTGCGAGACCGTCCAGCGGAGCATGGTTTCGTCGAGCTACAAGACGGGGTTCTGCGCCGGAAACTAGGCGGCGTCCTTGACGAACTTCTTCGCCATCAGCGGAATGAAGAAGTCCTTCTCCCCCTTGAGGGCTTCCTTCTTCATCCCCTGGATGAAGAGCTTCACCAGGTGCGGATCGAACTGCGATCCGGAGAACATGAGGAGTTCTTCGAAGGCGACCTCGTACGGAAGCCCCTTGCGGTAGGGCCGGGTGGAGGTCATGGCGTCGAAGGTGTCGGCGATGAGGATGATCCGCGCGGCCAGGGGGATCTCCTCGCCCTTGAGGCCCTGCGGGTACCCCTTGCCGTCGTAGCGTTCGTGGTGCGAGAGGGTGTTGAGGGCGATCTTCTCGAAGTGCGGGAACTCCCGGAGGATCTCGTAGGACTTCACCGGATGTTCCTTCATGATGCCGAACTCCTCCTCGGTGAGGCGGCTCGGCTTGTTCAGGACCGCGTCCGGGGTGCCGATCTTGCCGATGTCGTGGAAGATCGCCGAGAGCTCGAGCTCCACCATCTCGTCGGTGGAGAGGCCCGCCTCGACCCCCGTGACCAGGGAGAAGTAGCCCACGCGCATGCTGTGGCCGAAGGTGTAGCTGTCTTTGCAGTCGAGGGCCTTGAGGATGGTGCGGGCGGCCTGCTCACTGATCTTCTTGTTCTCGTGCTTCAGGTCTTCAACCAGCGTCGCCATCCCGAGGAGGGAGAGCGCGGAGCTCATGGACGGTAGTTCGAAGACGTTATTTTTTTTCATAGGTTCATCCAAAGCAAAGAAATCAGTGAAAATGCTTTCACGTGGTGACCTCTCTTCGGTTGTTTTGCGGAAAAATAAACAGTAAAATAAGGCATGCCCCCGCCCCGGGGGTAAGTGCCGAGAAAGATGAAGGTTCCGGCGGCAAAAAGGATCACGATGATCATTCTGGACGAGAGGAATTTCCTCAAGCGAGAACTGGACGAAAAAGGTTTCGGCCTCTTCGACTTCTTCGAGGACCCGCAGGTCCTGGGCCCCGGAGCCTTCGCCGAGCTCGCCCTGACCCGCCGGGCGGAGGTCCTCCTGGTGGACACGGAGACCCTGCTCACCCACCCGGAGATCCACGCGGCCTTCACCACCGTCCTGAACACCTTCACCGGCGTGATCTTCTTCCACGAGCAGAAGAACCTCCGGGCGCAGGAGTGGGTGAAGGACCAGGCCGCGTTCATGACGAAGATCGTGGGAGAGTACGCGCTCCCGATGCCCCAGCTCAACTGGACCATGCTCTCCAACCAGCTCCAGTTCTTCGACACCATCATCCAGGAGCAGCGGGCCCTGCAGAAGCAGATGACCCAGTTCAGCCAGGAGCTCGACCAGGTCCTCCAGACCGCCCAGGCCGAGATGAGCCGGGCGAAGAAGATCCACGAGCTCCTCATCCCCCGGCGCAGCGAGGAGATCAAGGGCGTGGCCTTCTTCAACAAGTACGCGGCCGGCGACGGCGGCGGCGGGGAGTTCTACGACCTCGTCCAGACCAGCACGACGGTCTACCAGGTGCTGGTGTCGAGCCAGTCCTACCTCACCTCGAGCGCGCTCATGGGGCTCCTGAACATCCACAAGGCCCGGGCCTTTAGCCCGGGGGCCTTCCTGGCCGAGGCCCGGACCGAGATCGCCACCATCAACGGGGCGAAGAAGAAGAAGGCGGAGGTCGACCTCCTCGTCCTCGAGCTCGACCTGGGCCACCTCACCGTCCGGGCCCACGGGGACGGGAAGGCGGAGTTCTACAATCAGAAAGGGCGGATCGACCTGCGCGGAGCTCCCCACCAGCTCTCGAAGGGCGAGAAAATGATTGTGTTCTCTCCGGGTTTTCTATTTAATTGGAAGGAAGGGAATCCGAACAAAGACCTCTTCACCTTCCTAAGCGGCCACTCCCGGGTCGAGCCGCTCGAGCTCATGACCGAGCTCTTCTTCCAGATCCGAGACGGGAAGGACGAGAAGTTCCTGAAGAAGGACGCGACGGTGGCAATCATGGAGATTCACAGAAATGGCATACATCAAATTTAGCGCCCTCCTGCTCCTCGCGAGCCTCGACCTCCTGGCGCAGGACCCGACCCGCTTCAGTCCGAAGAGCTGCCTGGATTCGAACTACATCATGACCATGGAGCACAAGGGGCCCTTCTTCGGCCTGCTCCGCCAGCAGTTCACCGTCGACAAGAAGAACTGCATCGTCCGCATCATCCACAAGAAGTTCCTCCCGAAGGAGTGGATCGTGGACGTCTGCCGGGAACCGGTGCACATCAAGTTCAGCTCGGCCACCGGCGTGGACGTCGCGAAGAAGGACAGCGACTGCATCAACCAGGACAAGACCCGCAACACCTCCGACTTCTGCTCCCAGTACTTCGACGTCCTCGACGTCATCCAAGACGATGGCCTCATCTTCGCCGAGGGCGACCGGGACGACCTGAGCTCGAACCACGGGAAGACGTTCTGCAGCTACCTGCTGCTGAAGAAGTACCTCAACGAGTCGGTGATCTTCAGCCGCTACACCGACGTCCCGGACATCTTCCAGGAGAAGCCGAAGGGGAAGCTGCACGAGTCGGTGGTCCCGAAGGAACCGGAACCACCGCTGATCAAGAAGGACGACGAAGAGGCGAAGAAGTCAGACCTTACCGAAGGCAAATTCTAGGTCTCGAACCAGGTCGTCGGCGTCTTCGATCCCCACCGAGAGGCGGATGAGGTTGTCGTAGATCCCGAGCTCCTCCCGGACGGCCTTCGGGATCGAGGCGTGGGTCATGATCGCCGGGTGGTCGACGAGGCTCTCGACACCGCCGAGGCTCTCCGCGAGCGCGAAGAGCTTCACGTTCTCGAGGAACCTCCGGGACTCCGCGATCCCGCCCTTGAGGAAGAAGGTGATCATCCCGCCGGCTCCGGACATCTGCTTCTTGGCGAGCTCGTACTGGGGGTGGGACTTTAGACCCGGGTAGACGACCCGCTCGACCTTCGGGTGCTTCTCCAGGAAGGCGGCGATCTTCATCGCGTTCTGCTCGTGGGCCTTCATCCGGATGGCGAGGGTCTTGATCCCCCGGAGCACGAGCCAGCTGTCGAAGGGAGAGGAGCTCGGGCCGATGGCGTTCTGGAGGAAGAAGAGCTTGTCCCGG
>SXUH01000277.1 GCA_005791855.1 Bdellovibrionales bacterium | reverse complement strand
TTATCCTATACCCATCAATTCATTCTTACGGACGAGGACGTTTATGGGCTATTACAAGGCTGACCTGCGCGACATCGAATTCAACCTCACGGAGCTCCTGAAGGTGCAGGACTGGAAGGACTTCGGCCTGGAGGAGAACGACGTGAAGGGGATCCTCGCCGAGTACAACAAGTACGTCGAGAACGAAGTCTTCCCGACCCGGGAGCCCTCGGACCAGCAGGGGGTGAAGCACGTGAACGGCAAGGTCGTCGTCCCCGAGTGCCTCCACGGCGTGCAGAAGAGCTTCTACGAGAACGGCTGGTTCGCCCTCGGCATGCCGGCGGAGATCGGCGGGACGCCGGTTCCGGAGAGCCTCTACGTCGCGTGCATGTCGCTTGCGACGGGAGCGAACTGCGCCTGGACCATGTACCCGGGCCTCTCCCGCGCGGCCCTCAACGTCATCAACCTCAAGGGCACCGAGATGATGAAGACCACCATCATCCCGAAGATGATGGCCGGGACCTGGGGCGGAACCATGTGCCTCACCGAGGCCGGCGCCGGGTCGGACGTCGGGGCCCTCCGGACCACCGCGAAGCCCATCGGGAACGGCCTCTACGCCATCTCCGGAACGAAGATCTTCATCTCCTCCGGCGAATCGGACCTCTACGAAAACAACATCCACCTCGTCCTCGCCCGGACCCCCGGCGGCGGTGAGGGGACGAAGGGGATCTCCCTCTTCGTCGTTCCCCGGCACCGGTTCACCGCCGACGGGGCGCTCGCGGGGAGCAACCACGTGACCTGCTCGAAGATCGAGCACAAGATGGGGATCCACGCCTCCGCGACCTGCGAGATCCAGTTCGGCGTCGACGGCGAATCCCACGGCTGGCTCATCGGCGACGAGTTCGAGGGGATGGCCACGATGTTCATCATGATGAACGAGGCCCGGCTCTACTGCGGGATCCAGGGCGAGTCCCAGGCGAACCTCGCGTACATGATGGCCGAGAAGTACACCAAGGAGCGCGTGCAGTTCGGGAAGGAGATCATCCACCACCCGGACGTGAAGCGAAGCATGCTCAAGATGCGGGCCATGTCCCGGGGGATGCGGGCCCTCTGCCTCTACACCGGGAACCTCTTCAACAAGGCCCACCAGGATCCGACCTACGAAGCGCTCATCGGCCTCCTGACTCCGATCTGCAAGGCCTACTGTTCCGAGCAGGGGTTCCAGGTCAGCGTCGAAGCCCTGCAGGTCCACGGGGGCTACGGCTACTGCACGGAGTACGGGATCGAGCAGTTCGTGAGAGACACCAAGATCGCCACCATCTACGAAGGGACCAACGGGATCCAGGCCATCGACTTCGTGATGCGGAAGATCCTCAAGGACGGCGGGAAGGCGCTGCGGGCCCTGAAGAAGGAGATGCTCAAGACCCTCGAGCAGATGGAGGACGCGAAGTTCAAGAAGGAAAAAGACCTCTTTAGTAAGATGCTCCAGAGCTCCGATTCCATGCTTCAGTACGTTGGGACCCTCGCGCAGAATAAGCAGATGAACCTCATCCTCCAGAACTGTACCGATTTCTTACAGTTTGCCTCGCAGATGGTCCTCGGCTGGCAACTCATGGAATCTGCAGTCGTCGCCGCTAAGAAGCTGGAGACGGCGAGCGGAGAGGACAGAGCTTATTACTCAAGCAAGGTCACCGATTTCAAGATCTACTGCGCGCACTACCTGATCCACAACGTGGCCATCTCAAAAACTATTACAGACTTCACCGAGGATATGACGGCCCTAGAGATTTAAACTCGCACGTGATACGATAGGTGTAATTTTGAGTTAAAAGGTTACACCGTGTTAAAAAATAAAGTCTATGAGCTCTCCCAGAAGTTTTCTGGGACGACTCATGGCAGTTCTGATTATGACAAAGATACAATCTATGTCAGAGGCAGCAGTGACCGGGAATACGTTCCCTACACCTATCTGCAGAAAGAGTTGCCGGAAATCCAAACCATTAATCAGTTGAAAGCAGAGGGATTTGTCTATAGTTCCTACGACTTCCTAGAGATCAACGAGTTCGACCAGTGGTACCAGACCCAGTTCAACAAGCGCCTCTCCAGCAAGGTCATGAAGAACATCGGCATCCTCCATCTCCCGGACCAGAAGGCAATCTTTGACACGGTCGAAGTGGTCCACCAGACCTTCCAGATCCTCAAAGATCACAAGGTTTTAATGAACGGAAAGAACCTCCCGATCCAACTCGGAGAGTGGTACTCCAAGATCATCTTCGGCCTGCACCAGATCAAGTCTTCTTCCCAGAGGGGATTTGACTTCAAAACTGAGAACGGCAGCATCGTCGAAGTCAAAGTTCACTGGCACGATTCCACGTCTCCGAAAGGGGTAAAAATCAAAAAATCTTTAGCTGAATTGTCGAATTTTTGCATTATTATGTACGTAGCTAAGAATTTTACGATCAGGGATATTCTCTTTCTGGATTCGGAATTTATTTTGCGAAAGTTTGACACTAAAGGCCACACGATCTTCCTTAAAGATCAAGACGTGACAGGTTACTTTTTCAGCAAATCCGATAAGCACTTTGATAAAGTTGTAAACAAGACAGCCTTATTGAAATTCGCAAGTCCAACCCTTGCAATGAAGTTGGAAGACAGATTGAAATAGCCGGATCGATCCTGGGAGTTTTGCCGTGAAGAGCGGAGTTGCCTACATCGACGACGATTATTCCAACCTCGAGTGCATCAAGACGATGTTGAAACCCGCGTACGAAGTCGACATCTACGAGAAGCCGGAACTCTTCCTCCACGACTTCAAGCCGTACTCCGCGATCCTCATCGACATCCACATGCCCGGCATCGACGGCTTCGACCTCTACGAGCGGATCATCGAGCACGAAGAGTACAACGGCTGTCCGATCCTCTTCATCTCCACCGACGACTCGGACCAGAACCGCCTGAAGTCCTTCACCCTGGGCGCGGTGGACTTCATCGACCGGCGGACGTCCCAGTCGGAGATGATCGCCCGGATCAAGTCGCGGATCGAGTTCTTCCAGAAGCACCGGAGCCTCATCGAGTTCTCCTCCCTGCGGATCAACCTCACCCTCCTGAAGGCGTTCCTCCACAACGAGGAACTCCCGCTGACGTTCATCGAGTTCAAGATCCTCTGCCTGGTTCTGCGCAACTACCCGGAGGTCATCACCAAGGCCCAGCTCGTCGAGCAGGTCTGGAAGACGGGCCACGTGCTGGACGCGACGATCTACACGCACGTGTCCAACCTCAACGGAAAGCTCTCCAAGTGGGACTACGAGATCAATGGCCTGAAGTCCCGCGGGATCCAGCTCGTCAAAAAAGATAAGGTTCTATGAAGTGGAACCTGATTTACTTCGACGACCAGATCCAGAACATTGATTGCTTCAAGGACCTCCTCGCGGGAAAGTTCAACGTCGTCGGCGTCACCGACGTGACCAACTTCAACTCCGTGATGATCGAGAACCATCCCCACGCCTTCCTCGTCGACGTCCACATGCCGGTGATGGATGGCCACGCCCTCTACAAGAAGATCACCCAGCACCCGCTCTACAACGGCTGCCCGATCATCTTCATCTCCGGTGACCAGTCCGACGAGAACAAGCTCAAGTCCTACCAGGAAGGCGGGATCGACTTCCTGCCGCGGGACCTCAAGTCCGAGGAGACCATCGCCCGGCTCTCGAACAAGATCAAGTTCTACCTCGAGCGCTCCACCAAGCTCGAGCTCGGGAACCTGCGCATCGACGTGGAGTCGTTCCAGATCTCCATCAACGGGAAGCCCCTGGACTTCACGCTGCTCGAGATGCGGATCCTCTCGAACCTGCTCCGGGCCTACCCGAAGCCGCTCACGCGCTCGGAGCTCATCTACCGGGTGTGGGAGAACGAGACGGTGAAGCCGGGGACGATCAACACGCACCTGACCAACCTCCGGCCGAAGATCGAGCAGTGGGACTACCTCATC
>SXUH01000276.1 GCA_005791855.1 Bdellovibrionales bacterium | reverse complement strand
CCGCGGGTACCTGCAGGTGAACATCCAGAACCCCGAGGTCACGGCCTCGGAGGACAAGAAGTGGATCTTCATCACCGTCCGCCTCACCGAAGGGCCCGAGTTCTCGGTGAACAACATCTCCTTCAACGGCGAGCTCCTCTTCACGGAAAGTGAGATGATGGAGAAGCTCAAGATGAAGTCCGGGGACGTCTACAACGAGGAGAACCTCCGGCTCGACATCCAGACCCTGACCGAGATGTACCAGGACAAGGGGTACGCGTTCGCCAACGTCCTCCGGACCCTCGAGGTGGTCCCGGGGGAGAACAAGGTCGACGTGGTCTTCTCCTTCGAGAAAGGGGTGATCGCCTACTTCGGGAAGATCATCATGAAGGGGAACACGAAGACCCGGGACAAGGTCATCCGGCGGGAGCTCAAGGTCCACGAAGGGGAGATGTACTCCGGGACCAAGCTCCGGCAGTCTAAGGAAAACGTCAACCGCCTCGGCTTCTTCCAGCCCGACAGCGTGATCTTCAACACCATCACGCGGAAGGGGACGGACAACGTCCTCGACCTGGAGGTCTCCATTAAGGAACGGCCGACGGGACAGATCTCGCTCGGCGCGGGGTACTCCACGGCGACCCAGGGCTTCATCCAGGGAAGTGTCGCCCAGAACAACTTCCGGGGCCTGGGCCAGAACATCAACATGAACCTCTCGTACTCCAAGCGGCAGCAGATCTACAACGTGGGGTTCACCGAGCCGTACCTCTTCGACACCAAGTGGACCGCCGGGGCCGACTACTACCAGACCCTGTCCTACTTCATCCGATCCTTCGCCTACCGGAAGCACGGTGGGGACGTGCGCGTCGGCCACCCGATCTTCGAGTACACGCGGCTCTTCCTCACGTACCGCTACGAGGACAACCGGATCGACGAGGTGATCAACGAAGGGATCGACCCGAAGGTCGAGAACGGATCCTCGTCCTCGATTCAGGCTTCCATCGTGCGCGACAAGCGGAACAACATCTTCGAGCCGTCCAACGGCTACTACCTCAGCACCTCCCTCGAGTACACGGGCCTCGGTGGAACCATGCGCTGGATGAAGGGCGAAGCGGAAGGCCGCTACTACAAGCCGATCTGGGGAGACCTGGTGTTCCGCTCCCGGCTCAACGTCGCCCAGCTCTTCAAGACCACCGACCGGGAGATCCCGCGGGTGGAGAAATTCTCCATGGGTGGCGCGCGGAACATGCGGGGCTACAACCTCGAGGACATCGGCCCGATCCGGCTGGCCCGGAACACCCGGACCAATACGTTCGAGGAGTTCAACTTCGGTGGCCTCATGAGCCTCCTCGGCACCATCGAACTCGAGCACCCGCTCATCAAGGAAGCCGGACTGAAATGGGTGGTCTTCTATGATGCGGGGAACGTGTGGGAGAACCGCATCGGTGAAGATAACAACTACGCGCTCCGGAGCGACTACGGGTTCGGCTTCCGTTGGTTCTCGCCCATCGGCGTCCTGCGCTTCGAGTTCGGGTTCCCGATCAATCCTCGAGAGCGGGAAGCCTCGAACCAGTTTAACTTTGACATAGGACAATTATTTTAATCAATGGTAGAGTTTTCCAACTCAAGGAGATCATATGAAAATCATCTTAAGCGTCATGCTTCTCACGTTCAGTCTCTCGGGCTTCTCCGCCACCCTCGTTGGCCTGGTCGACATCCAGAAGATCATCACCTCCATCAAGGAAGGGAAGACCGTCCAGAGCAGCCTCGAGAAGTCCTTCAACGATAAGAAGTCCCTCCTGAAGAAGGACGAAGAGAAGATCAAGAAAGCCCAGGAAGACTTCAAGAAGCAGAGCATGGTCCTCGCCGAGCAGGCCCGCATGACCAAGGAGCGGGAGATGCAGGAGATGATGATGAAGCTCCAGAACAAGACCATGGAGTACCAGCGGGAGATCCAGAAGATGGAGCAGGACCTGAAGAAGCCGATCCTCGAGAAGCTCCGGCCGATCATCGACGAAGTGTCTAAGGCGAACGCCGTGGACATGACCTTCGAGCTCTCCGCCGCGCCCATCGTCTACGCCCAGAGCAAGAAGGACCTGACCGAGGAAGTGATCAAGGCCTACGACAAGAAATACCCCGGAAAGAAGTAACGATGTTCCTCAGAGACCTCCGGGAGACGGATGCCAGTCTTAAATTCGTGAACGGCGACCGGTGGCCAGAAGAGATTCTGGCCATCTGTGCTTTGGACTCCCTCTCACCGAACGGGTTGATCTTCGTCAAGAACGTCAAGTTCCTGCAGAAGCTCCTCCCCGAACTGCCGCGGGCGGTGTCCCTCAAGGTGGGGGCGGTGATCGACGAAGCCTTCTACAAGAACCTGAAGGAGGAGACGAGAGCCCAGCTCGCCGCGCTCCCCTGGATCGCCACTTCTCCCCAGATCGCCCTGAGCCTGACCCTGCTCTCCAGACCCTTCTACGAGAAGAAGATGCGGGGTCTGAACACCCAGGTCGATGGCCGGCAGATGGGGAGCGCCGAGATCGACCCCAGCGCGCGCGTCTCCCAGAACGTCTTCATCGGGGAGAACGTGAAGATCGGCGCCCGGGTGGAGATCCTCCCCGGTGCCGTGGTCCTTCCGAACGTGGAGATCGGGGAGGGCTCGAAGATCTACCCCAACGTCACGATCTACCCCTTCACCAGGATCGGGCGCAACTGCCGGATCCATTCGGGGACGGTGATCGGCGGGGACGGCTTCGGCTACACCTTCCACCAGGGGAAGCACGTGAAGATCTGGCACATGGGCGGCGTCACCATCGAGGACGACGTGGAGATCGGATCCAACTCCGCGGTGGACTGCGGGACCTTCTCCCCAACCACCATCGGGGCCGGGACGCGGATCGACAACTTCGTCCAGATCGCCCACAACTGCAAGGTCGGCCGGGGCTGCGTGATCTGCGGCCACGCGGGGCTCGCCGGAAGCGCCGTGCTCGAGGACTACGTCGTCCTCGGTGGGAAGGCCGGGATCGGCCCCGACGCCCACATCGGGAAGGGGTCCCAGGTCGCCGGCGCGGCCATGGTCAACGACGGCGCCGTCTGGCCCCCGGGCTCGAAGCTCGGCGGACACCCGGCCCGGGACCTCAAGGAATGGATGAAGGGCTTCGCCTACGTCCGGAACATGTCCCTCAAAGAGAAATCATAATCAGGAGTCACTATGAAACTCAATAAGAAGCAAGTCATGGGCTTCCTTCCGCACCGGGACCCGTTCCTCTTCATCGACGAGGTGAGGGACGTCATCCTCCCGGAGTCGCTCCAGGGGAAGAAGGGCCCGTTCAAGAACTCGGACCTCATCGGCGGGAAGGCCATCTGCGCCTTCAAGGTCGACGACTCGGTTAAGGTGCTCGAAGGGCACTTCCCCGGGAACCCCATCCTCCCCGGCGTGGTCCAGATCGAGATGATGGCCCAGGCGGCGTCCTTCCTCGTCCTCCACTGCCTCGAGAGGCCGATGGAAGAGTGCCAGCTCGACGTGGCCCTCCTCGGCGTGGAGTCCGCGAAGTTCCGCAAGCCCGTGGTCCCGCCCATGGACCTGGAGATCCACGCGACGCTGGTCAAGAACCGCGGCCCGTTCCAGATCTACGACTGCGAGATCCGCAGCGGCGGCGAGCTCATGTCCCAGACGACCTTCATGGCCTCCCTCAAGATCACCTACAAATAGAGAGACGAGTATGACAAAAAACTACGAAGCCCACCCCATGGCCTACATCCACCCGGAGGCGAAGGTCGCCGCCGGAGTTAAGTTCGGACCCTTCTGCGTGATCGG
>SXUH01000275.1 GCA_005791855.1 Bdellovibrionales bacterium | reverse complement strand
TTCCGATCACCATCTTGATCCTCGTGGTGCTCTTCTCCGTCCAGAAGCACGGCACCGCCGTGATGGGAAAGGTCTTCGGCCCGATCACACTCCTGTGGTTCACCGTCCTGGGGATCCTCGGGGCGATCAAGATCTTCCAGTACCCGGAGATCCTCTCCTCGGTGAACCCGGCCCACGCGCTCTACTTCTTCGAGGAGAACTCCTGGAAAGGGTTCACGGTCTTGGGTTCGGTCTTCCTCGTGGTGACCGGAGGGGAAGCCCTCTACTCGGACCTGGGCCACTTCGGGAAGAAGCCCATCCGGCTGGCGTGGTTTTCCGTGGTGCTCCCCGCATTGGTCCTGAACTACTTTGGCCAAGGCGCCATGCTCCTCCATGACCCGCGGGCGATCAAGAATCCGTTCTTCATGATGGCCCCGGACTGGGCCGTGCTCCCGCTGGTGATCCTCGCGACCTTTTCCACCGTGATCGCCTCCCAGGCCTTGATCACCGGAGTCTTCTCCCTCACCATGCAGGCGGTGCAGCTGCAGTACGTTCCCCGGGTGAAGATCTCTCACACCTCCCACGAGGAGCGCGGCCAGATCTACGTGAAGAGCCTCAACTGGATCCTCATGTTCGCCTGCATCGCCCTGGTCCTGACCTTCCGCTCCTCCTCAAACCTCGCCGCGGCCTACGGGATCGCCGTGACGACGACCATGGTGATCACTACGGTTCTGTTCTACTTCTTCGCGCGCCACCACTGGAAGTGGAACCCGGTCTACGCCTTCGTTCTGTGTGCGTTCTTCCTGGTGATCGAACTCTCCTTCTGGGGTGCGAACCTCCTGAAGATCGCGGCCGGGGGCTGGTTCCCGCTGCTGGTGGGACTCATCATCTTCTCCATCATGACCACCTGGAACACGGGCCGGAGGATCATCGCCGCCCGCATGTCCGAGATCATCAAGACCATGAGCGAGTTCCTGGAGGAGATCAAGGCCGACTCCCCCCACCGGGTCCCGGGGTTCGCCGTCTACATGTCCGGGCATCCCTCGCAGATCCCCGCGACGGTGGTGCAGATCTACCGCCACTTCAAGTGCCTCCACGAGCACATCGTCTTCCTCTCCATCATGACCACCGACCTGCCCCACGTGCCGCCGTCCAACCGGATCCGGCTGCAGAACATCGGGCCCCAGGTCTACCGGATCATCGTTTCCTATGGCTTCATGGACCTGCCGGACATCTCGGCGGAGCTGAAGAACAGCATCATCCTGGACCAGCACACGGTGTTCGATCCGAACCAGGCCACCTTCTTCCTCGGACGGGAGCACCTCATGGCGACGGAGCGGGAGGGGATGGCGATCTGGCGGGAGAAGCTCTTCGCGATCATGTCCCGGAACGCGCAGAACGCGACGTCGTTCTTCAACCTTCCGAAGGGCCGGGTGGTGGAGATCGGGTCGATGATCGAGTTGTAAAAAAAAGCGCAGGGACCTGCGCTTTACTGGTTCTTCTGGAGCTCTTTCTTCTGCCGGGAGCGCTTCTTGTCTTCCGGGGAAGCTTCCGGTTGGTTCTTCTGCTCCATCTTCACCTCATCGAGGCTCGGCGGGAGCTCCTGCTCCTGCCGCTGGATCTGGGAGATATCCGTCACTGGCATCTGCAGATCCCCTTCTCTATCATTGGCAGCAAAGCAAAGTGACGAGAACAAACTTACGAAAAGTATGGTGTATTTCACGTTAACTCTCCTTGTTACAATCTAGACGCGCAACACATAGCCCACACATTTTATAGTAAGGATCGAGCAATTGAAACCAACAAGTTTCTTTCGGATGCTGGATAAGTGAGTATCAAGGTTATTTTCGCACACCTTCACGTCCTGCCAGAGCTTGGTCATGAGATAACTCTTCGTGACAACCTCATTTGGCCGCGTCACGAGCGCGCACAGAATTTTGAATTCCTTCGGAGTGAAGGCAACGGTGTTCCCGTCCAGCAGGACGCGCGGGTCCTGGAGGTTCACCTCGAGGTTTTTGATCTTGATCACGGACGGTTTGTTCTTCTTGTGCGTCCGGATCCGGTTGTTCAAGTGCGCCGTGAGCTCCACCGACGAGATGGGCTTGTGGAGGACGTCGGCCGCCCCGAGGTCGAGGGACTCGAGCTTCACCCGCAGGTCATGGTCGCCGGTGAGGAAGAGGACGGGGAGGTCGTGCTTCCTCGACCGGAGCTCCTCGTAGACCTCCGGCGCGCGGGTCTTGCCGATGTGGTAGTCGAGGACGACGGCGTCGATGCTGTTCTCGTCGAGGTAGCTCATCGCCTGGTTCGGGTCCGTGAAGCCCGTCACCTTGAACTTATCTTCGAGGTTGAAGGCGATCACGTCGAGAAGATCTTTGTCGTCGTCGATGACGACGATCTTGTAGTTTGTTTCACTCATCGGACCTCCGAATTTATTTGGATCATTATTCAATGACCCTTCTACGTACGTAAAATGAATGGATTCTTTATTACGAAAAATTAACTTATGATTCCCTTCATTTTCTAACCCGGACGGGGTATCTAGATTTTTGCCCATGAAGAACACCTTCCACCTCACCCTCATCGACGACGACCGGAACTTCCTCCAGGTGCTCGGCATCGCGCTCGGAAAGAAGTTCTCCTCGACCGCGTTCCACACCAAGGACGCTGCGCTCAAGTTCCTCCGGGGGAACGCCACCGACGGCATCCTCCTCGACGTCCACCTCGAGGGGGTCGACGGCTTCGAGATCTGCCACGAGATCAAGACCCTGGACCGGGAGCTCCCCGTCTTCTTCATGACCAGCGATCCGAACATCGACCTCATCGGCAGCGGGTTCCGGAGCGGCGGCGTCGACTACTTCATGAAGTCGACGGGCATCGAGGAACTCTCCTCTCGGATCCTGAACCGCCTAGAGGCCCTCGGAGCAGATGCGAAGAGTGCAAACATCCTCTGCCGGGGAGACCTGAAGATCGATCTGCGCTCCCAGCTGGTGTTTGGAAACGGACGGGAGATCAAGCTCACCCCGAAGGAATACGACATCCTGAAGATCTTCATGGACTGCCCGGGCAGGCTCATCAGCAAGGCCCAGCTCCTGGACCTCCTGTGGTCGGACGTGCACGTCGATGCGAACAACATCGACACCCACATGTACCACCTGCGGAAAAAGCTCAGTGGTTGTGTCACCAGTATTCAGACCAGGAAGGGACATGGGTACCTTCTCCGAACGTAGTCACTAGACCTCGCGCGCAAGACCTTTATACCAATCATACTTACGCAATTTATTCTTCAAAGATTCTTATGAGGAAATCGCAACTCCTTAACTTGCCCTCAGAGTCTTATGAGGCTAGAAGGTATGCCATACTAACGGACTAACCGAAAGACGCACCTTGATTTCTACGGAGAATACCACGAACGAGAATCAACTCCGGGCCCTTGAGGAAAAGATCCTCGAGCTCACCCAGGAGAAGGGTCTGCGAGACAGCTTCGTCTCCACGCTCGTCCACGACCTCCGGACGCCGCTGGCCTCGTCGCGGATCTGCGCGGAGATCCTCCGGGAAAGATTCCAGGAATCGCCGGAGGTCGGGAAGATCTGCGAGATCCTCATCGCCGAGCTCTCCCGGGCCGACGGGATGGTTGGCCGGCTCCTGGACCACAACCGGGACGCAGGTGGCATCCACGTCCCGATGCTCTTCAAGCGAGCGGACCTGGACAAGCTCTGCCAGAGCTACATCTCCGGGCTCACCCTCCTCCACGGTGAGGCCCGACGGTTCACCTACCACTCTTCCGGAGACGTCACGGGCCTGTGGTCGAAGGACTGCTTGCACCGGATCCTCGACAACCTCGTTCAGAACGCGCTCAAGTACGGGGCCCCGGACCGGCCCATCACCATCGAGGCCATGCAGGTCGACCGAGACGTCACCCTGCGAGTGCACAACTACGGCGTTCCGATTCCGGAGAAGGACCAGACGGTCATCTTCGAGCTCTTCAAGCAGGTGGCCCTGCCGGAGGATCGGAAGCAGAAGGGCTGGGGGATCGGCCTTGGCATCGTCAGCCGGCTGGTCCAGATCCACGGCGGCTCGGTGGAAGTCGTGAGCGGTCCCGAAGCGGGAACGTCGTTCACCGTGCGCCTGCCGAAGGAACCGAGGTAGGTCTCTAAGCTACAGAAGATCCGAGCTTTTCGTAAAACACATTCCCGAGCGTTCAACTTTTTATCTTTGAGAAAATGCCGTCGTGCATACACTGAAGTTTCTACCCTCAAGAAGGATAAAAAATGAAAGTGTTCCTCCTCCTTACTCTCCTCGCGGGCCTTCCTGCGTACTCTCAGACCACGCTTCCCAAGGCCCTGGTCTGGGGCGGCCCCGGGGCCTGCGCCCAGGACTGCGTGACCGGTGCGGTGACGGCAGCGAAGAAGGCCGGGTACAATCCGGTGATCGTCTACCCCGGGTCTCTCGTCGCCGAAGATTTCAGAGACGCCAAGATCTGGATCCAGCCCGGAGGGAAAGCTTCCCAGGCCTCGTTCGCCATGGGATCGACCATCAGAAACCAGATCCGAACCTTCGTCAAAAACGGCGGCGGCTACGTCGGCTTCTGCGCCGGGGCCTTCCTGGCCACCTCCACCATCGGAACCACGGGGAACACGGGCCTCGGGATCGTCCCGGGCCGGACCATCCTCTACGAGGCAATCGACTACATCACGCTCGAGCGGATGAAGCTCCTCACCCCCGCCGGGGCCGTCTACCGGAAGATCTACTGGGAAGGCGGGCCGTACTTCCGGTTCACGGCCGCAGAGCTCGAGCGCATCTACGTGCGGGGCCGCTACACCCGCACCAACCAGATCGGAGCGATCCGGACGACCTACGGGACGGGCCGGGTCTACGTGACCGGCGCGCACCCGGAAGCCCCGCAGTGGTGGCGGGACTCGGTGAACCTCGTCGATTCGGACGGCCTGGACTACGGGATCACCACGGACATGATCAAGTGGGCCGCGAAGAAGTAGGCCCGAACAAAAAAAGCCCCGGAGTTTCCCCCGGGGCATTATCTTTCGACTCTAGAGGTTGTTCACCGGCTCTTCGCTAGTCGGAGGATTCTGCGGGTCGATCATCTCCGTTCCTTCGTCAACCGGGTCGCCTTCCACCGGAGCTTCGGGCTCCACTGGCGCTGGAGGATCCACCGGGGTCGGCTCTTCCGCAGGAGGATCAACCGGTGCCGGCTCCTCTGCTGGCGGCTCGACCGGAGTCGGCTCTTCCGCTGGAGGGTCGACCGGGGTCGGTTCCTGAACCGATGGCTCGACCGGAGCTGGCTCCTCTGGGAGCGGCTTCTTCATGAGGGACTTGAGCTTGAGCACCGGCTTCAGGAGACACCCACCGTTCCCTTTGAGGACCACGGACTTCAGGGCGTCGAAGTCGATCACCATCTTGTAATCGAACCCGGGCTCGAGGGTGAGGGTCTTCTTCACGAGGATCTTCGTCCCGGACTTCTGCTGGCTCGGGGTCTGCAGGTCACAGCGGGAGTCGTCGCTCCGGTACAGGTAGTTCTGGTCGTCTTTCAGGACCAGGCGGATCTGC